>CADBUD010000112.1 GCA_902797785.1 uncultured Lachnospiraceae bacterium | reverse complement strand
GGAAAATATATTGAGGGAGCTGCGCCTTCTGACAGAGGATTTGTATATGATGTATCCTTCTGAGAAGGCGGAAAATGTAGCACTGATGCCATTTTGGGTATCCGATCACAATCATAAATACAGCAGAAAGCTTTTTGAAGATGTAATCATGTTGCCTTTTGAATACACAGAAATTCCGGTTCCTGCCAGATATAACGAAGTTCTTCAGATAGAATATGGAAACTATATGTCGATACATAAAGGCGGCGGCATTCATGAATATCCGCTCTATAAGGAACAGGAGAAATTGCTGCAAAAGGAGAATCAGGGAAACCCATATCGCTATACCATGAAGAAGGCTTCCATACAGGAGTTTCACAGGGAAAAGACCAGGAAAGAAAAGTGTTTTGAAATGACCGCAATTCTTGTTCAGGCTCATGAACAGGTGCATACACTTGTGTTATCCGGCGATACAGAGCTTGCGGCACAGATGTTGGACAGCTGTCAGTCCCTGGCAATATCTCTTGGAACACATATGGAGAATCAGATGTCCGGAAGTGAGAATCTGATTCATATGCTGGAAGATTATTGTGAAATGCTATATTTGGCAAGTACTTCATGGGACGAAAACAGTGCAGCCGGATTGAGCGATGCGGTAAGGAAAATTGAAGCTGCCATTGACACCTATTTTTCTTCAGAAAAGAAAGAGGTGCTGTTTCTGCCATGTAAAGCCAAGTGGTGGAAAAGCATGGAAAGGATATATAGGAAATACTGTGCCATGCCGGATACCAAGGTGTATGTTATGCCTCTTTCCTATCTTGAAGGTGACAGGCTGACCGGAATTACCGGAGGAGGACATAATGATCGTCCTCTTTTTCCGGACACCATGAACCTTGTTACATTGGATGATTATAATGTGGCTTTACGTCATCCAAACGTGATCGTAACCCAGTATCCCTATGATGAATGGGGATTAACGATAGATGTGCCTGAATTTTTTTATTCAAAGAATCTGACATCACATACAGATCAGCTGATATATGTTCCGTGTTTTGATGTAGATGCGCCGATAGATAGCGAAGATAAGGCTGCTGAGGCAATCAAGATTATGATCGAACAGCCAGCTGTTCTGTACGCTGATCAAGTGGTGGTTTCATCTGAAGCGATGAAAAAGCTGTATGTTGATACGCTTGCGGATATATCCGGGGTGCGGGACTGCTGGGAGGATAAAATAATTATTTTTGACGATTCAAAGGCTTTGAGTGGACAGGAGAATGTGGGGCTGCTAAGGCTTCCGGACGAATGGCAGAGAAAGATGGGAAAACGAAAAATAATGATTTTTGGGATGAACGGTGCATTCCTTATCGAGCATGGAAAGGATGCGGTGGATAAGCTGAAGAAATCCATGAATCAAATGGAAAGTGCTGCCGATGATATAGTGTGTCTATATGCTCCGGGGCGAGATCTGGATGAGATAAAAGGCATAGATCCGGAGCTATGGAATATCTATATGGAATTTGCAGATTCCATCAAGGATAAAGAAAATGTGATTTATGATACAGATCATATGGCAGAAAAATATATAAACTTTGTGTCGGGCTATTATGGTGTTGCCGGTAGTCTGGCACATAAATGTAGAAACATGGGTAAGCCGGTAATGATTATGAGCATGGTTTGACCCGGAAAGGCGAAGATATGAATTTTGAACTGATGGCATCTATGATGTGTGCTGATTACAGCAGACTCGGAGAAGAGGTAAAGGAACTGGAGAACGGTGGAATAGATTCCTTCCATATAGATATCATGGATGGGCGTTATGTCCAGAATTTTGCGATGTCATTAAATGACCTTTGCTGTATCAGGAGGCTGACGGATAAACCACTGGATGTGCACTTAATGGTGGAGCATCCCATTAATACGATAGATTTGTTTATTCGTAATTTACATAAAGGGGATACGGTATATATCCATCCGGAAGCAGAATATCATCCTTCGACGACTCTTCAGAAAATCATCGATGCGGGATTGATTCCGGGAATTGCCATAAATCCCGGCACAAGCATAGAAGAAGTCAAGATGCTTTTGCGGATTGTAAAGAAAGTCCTTGTCATGTCCGTAAATCCCGGGAATGCTGCGCAAATGTTTCTTCCGTATGTACGGGAGAAGTATGATAAGCTTTTGGTATTAAAGGATAAAATGGATTTTGAGATTTATTGGGATGGAGCCTGTGGAGCAGATAAAATCAAAGAATATGCTCCTTTGGGAGTGAAGGGATTTGTGTTGGGGACGACCCTGCTATTTGGAAAGGGAATTGCTTACGGAGAAACCCTGAAGGCGATAAGGGAGATGAAGTTCTGATTATTTTCGTTAATGAAAACTATTGTGGTTTTTGTTAACGAGGATAGAATGATGCGCACAGATTTTGCGAGGATAATGTTGTTCTCAGTGACCGAAATCCGGCGCAACGCAGGAACAAAACGGCAAGCTATATCGCTCATGAGTATAACAAAATGTCAGGCAGCATAGAAGATAGGAAGGGAATAGTCGATGGAAGAAAAAAGAATAGCAGTAATTACGGCAAGAGGTGGAAGTAAACGAATTCCGAAAAAAAACATAAAGGATTTTTGTGGAAAACCGATATTGGCATATTCGATAGAAGCAGCATTAGAGTCAAAATTATTTGACGAAGTGATGGTATCAACAGATAGTGAGGAAATTGCGGAAATAGCAAAAAAATATGGAGCCAGTGTTCCATTTATGAGAAGTGAAAAGACATCAGATGATTTTGCAACAACAAGCGATGTGCTACAGGAGGTAATGGAGGAGTACGAAAAGAGAGGAAAAATATTTGATGTGTTAGTATGTATTTATCCTACTGCGCCTTTTATTACGGCAGATAAATTAAAAAAGGCCGTATTGTTAAGAAAAGAAAAAAATGCGGATCAAGTCACTCCGGTAGTGCGATATTCTTTTCCACCACAGAGAGCATTTGTTATAAAAGAAGGACGGTTGGAGTATCAGTATCCGGAATATCGTTTGACACGTTCTCAGGATTTAGAAGCGATTTATCATGATTGTGGGCAGTTTTATGTTATGAATGCGGAAAAAATGAGAAAAAAACAATCTTTCGAAGACACAATACCATTTATTATATCGGAATTAGAAGTGCAGGATATTGATAATGAAGATGACTGGGAGATTGCGGAAATGAAGTACAGAAGAATGATGAATCAGTGTTCATGAGTTGGATTGCTTGGCAGTTTATTTTGTTAAGCAGTATAAATTTAAAAAAGAGGTAGAGAAAATGGAGATAAAGAATGTTTGGTTTTGGAATACTACATCGCAGTATGGTGCAATATCTTATTTTATCAATCAAATGATAGAGGGCTTTAAAGCGTGTGGAATAAACGCGGATGTGATAAAATATGTGGATTTGGATGAAGCGGGGCATTTAAAGGGCTTAACGGATTCTGATCTTATTTTTTCATTTAACGGGGGGGTAAATGATTTAGGTGAATTTCGTGAAAGTTTTAATCGGGATGGTATTCCATGTTGGATATATATGTTGGATCATCCATACCATCATTACGACAGATTTTCTAATATAAGAAGAAAACAGATTGTGTCTGTGATGGATCGTAAACATCTGGAATATCTGGAAAATCATTATCCGGAGATTGGATGTAAAGTTTTTGTGGCACATGGAGGTTCTGCTGCCGAACGGATGGATATAGCATTTAAAGATAAATGCTATGATATTGTATTTTTTGGTACTTATACAAAGCCACAGAGCTGCATGGACTGCTTTGACAAATATGACGAAACCATGAAGAAGCTGCTTATCAAAATTGCAGATGATGTATGGAATGGAAAAGAAACGACATTGGAGGATAGCGTCACTCATAACTTTAATGAGAATCATATCCTGGAAAAACATCTCTTTGAAAATCAAGGGGCAATTGTGGACATTATGCCGTATCTATGTGGATTAGATGGATACATAAGGAATAAAAAGCGCGATTTGTTGATTCGTACTGCATTAAAAGCCGGATATGAGGTTCATGTATTTGGAATTGGCTGGGAAGATTTTGAGGATTATGAGGGAAATAATTTGTATATTCATGACAATGTAGATTATGCAGAATCCTTAGATATTATGGCAAATTCGAAGATTGTTTTGAATAATATGCCTCTTCTCACAGATGGATCTCATGATAGAATATTTTCAGCTTTAGCATGCGGAGGTATTTGTCTGACAGATGCAAATCCATATTTGAAAGAAAATTTCATAGATGGACAGGATTTATTTTATTATGATTGGAACAGTATATCTGAGATGCCCCAAATGATAAAAAAGATTATGACAGGGAGCATAAATGCTGATGAGGTCATTAAGTCCGGTCGGAAAAAGGTGCTCGAAAAGCATATGTGGTATCATAGGGCAAAAGAAATTTTAGAGTATTGCAGGCAAATAGAATTTTGTGATGAAGAGGGAGAAAAATCAGAAAAGACAGAGCATACAGAGGTAAGGAATGTTTTAAATATGATGGAAGAGATATTGGATTTCATCGATAAAAATGGGGAAAATATAAAGAAAGAGGAATTGGAGAATCTATACCAGGATGTAATAGAAACATTTTATTCCGTTAATGAGGAGCTGTTTCAGACGAAAGAGAGCATGTGGTTTAAATTAGAGAATAGGAGAGATCATGCTGAAACGGAGTTTTTCCGAAATTGGATTGATTATATCCGTGGTTTTATTTGAGAATAGTGAATGGTAAAAACCAGTAAGTGGGTGACCATGGATGTGATTACTACATCATTTATCAGCTGTATATTAAACCAGTGGTATGTTCAAGGTGTAGGAAGGGAGGCTGATTGAATGAAAAGAACAGTAGGGATTGGAAACCAAGATTTTGAAAAGTTAAGAAGCAATGATCTGTTCTATGTAGATAAGACAGATTTCATCAGAGAATGGTGGAGTTTGCTTTCCATGGGAAGACAGTGCTGATTGGGAAGGAATAAGGAAAAACAGAAAAGGAAATTTTTTATATTTATGAAACGAGTATACATTCGTACGGATGGAAATGAAATCATCGCAACAGGGCATGTAATGCGTTGCTTATCTATTGCGGAGCAGCTTCGAAAGGCAGGAATAGAGGTTATTTTCCTCTTGGCAGATGATAAAATGTTCCCGATTCTTCATGAAAAAAGATTTCGTACAAAGATCCTGGATACAAAGTGGAACGATTTAGAAAAAGAAACGGATATTTTAATTCGCTATTTGAGAGAACAGGATGCTGAAGTGCTTCTTTTGGACAGTTATTATATTACAGAAGAATATTTGCAAAATCTCTCAAAATATATTAGAATAGTCTATATAGATGATTTGAATAAATTTGCATACCCGGTCCATACCATACTTCACTATGCTCCTTTTGCAGATGTTGAAAAATACAAACAATTTCAGCAGATAGATGGAAGAAGTACCCGGTTCTTAATCGGAGGACAGTATATCCCATTAAGAGAGGAATTTGACTTAAAAAAACGGGTAATTAAAAAGGAAGTACATAAAGTTCTTATTACAACAGGCGGGACGGACAGATTAAATATGGCAGGCATCATACTAGAGAGAGCCCAAAAAGAATCAATATGGGGAAAATTAGAATTTCATGTGGTAGTTGGACCATTTTTTCAGAATAAAGAAAAATTGTACCAAATGAAAGAGAAATATGAAAATATAATCCTTCATAAAAATGTAAAAAAGATGTCAGAGTTAATGCGGGATTGTGATATTGCAGTTTCAGCTGGTGGCTCGACGTTGTATGAAATCTGTGCCTGTGGGACACCGTGCATTTGCTTTGAAATTGCTGACAATCAAAATGGCGCATCTGTATGGGAAGAGAAAGGCTATATGATGTATGCCGGAAATGCCTATATGGAGAAGCAGAATTGTATTGAACGGTGCATCCGGTCAATACAAACATATTGTGAGTCTTATTCATTGCGATGTGAATGTTCCGAGAAAATGCAGGAGCTGGTGGATGGAAAAGGCGCAGGAAGGATTGCAGAGTATATTGTGGATATGCTGGAGGTACATTAGGTGGAAGAATTAGCAATAAATGGTGGAACCCCAATTAGAAAAGAAAAGATATGTTATGGACGGCAGTGGATTGATGATACGGATATCGAAGCTGTTGTTGATGTCCTCAAAGGAGATCTTATTACCTGCGGTCCAAAGGTAAAGAAATTGGAAGAAGAATTGGCTGCTTATACCGGAGCGAAGTATGCAGTCATAATGAACAGTGGGACTTCTGCGCTGCATTGTGCCTGTATGGCAGCAGGTATCAAACCGGGGGATGAAGTCATAACGACGCCGCTTACCTTTGCAGCCAGTGCGAATTGCATTCGATATTGCGGTGCAGCTCCTGTATTTGCAGATATTGATATGGAGACCTACAATATAGACCCTGCCAGTATAGAAAAATGTATTACAGATAAAACTAAGGCTGTGATTGCGGTAGATTATACTGGACAGGCGGTACAGATACAGGAAATCCGGGAAATTTGTGAAAAATATCATTTGATTTTTATAGAAGATGCTGCGCATTCGATTGGGACGGAGTATAATGGAAAGAAAATAGGAAGCTTAGCAGATATGACATGCTTTTCCTTTCATCCTGTAAAAACAGTAACGGCGGGGGAAGGCGGAGCAGTCCTGACAAATGATGAGGAATTATACCGGAAATTAGTATTAGCGCATGCACATGGGATTACGAGGGAAGAGGAGCTGATGGAGGAAGCACCTCATGAAGGCATTTGGTATTATGAGCAGATTGGGTTGGGATATAACTATCGTATGACAGATTTTCAGGCAGCGCTTTTGATGAGCCAGTTGAAGAAATTGCCGGAGTTTAAAAGGCGCCGGAAAGAAATTGTACAGAGGTATGATGAGGCATTTGCCAAAATACCGGAGATTATTGTTCAAAAGGAGATTCCGGAATCGGATACTTGCCGGCATCTGTATGTGATCCGACTGGCGTTGGAACGGTTGTCTTGTACGAGGCGGGAGTTTTTTGATGCGATGAGCGAAGAGAATGTACAGTGTCAGATTCATTATGTTCCGGTGTATTGGTTTCCATATTATAAGCATTTGGGATATCAGAGGGGACTTTGTCCGAAAGCGGAAGAGGTATATCGGGGGATTGTTAGCATACCTTTGTATCCGAAAATGTCAGATGGGGATGTGGAGGATGTGATTCGGGCAGTGAAAAAGATTATTGATTATTATAAAAAATAGATATGAGATGATATTGGAATCGCTTTTGACGGGAAAATCGTTTATGGAATAAGATGGAAGATCATCAACGGAGAGGGGATATGAAACAATTTAACACGCCGTGAGCAAGAAATCCACCACCTCTACAGGTGGTGGGATGAATTGCGATAAACACGGCGTTTTATTGACTTTCGCATCTCATAGTGTTATAATCATATTATGAT
>CADBUD010000111.1 GCA_902797785.1 uncultured Lachnospiraceae bacterium | reverse complement strand
TATCTAACCATATTGATTATCTGGCAGAGGCTTTCTTGATTTCTAAAGCTAAACGGTATGATATTAAGGGAAGAAAATATGTGGGTGCTAACCTAAAATATTATTTTACAGATGTAGGACTAAGAAATGCCAGATTGAATTTCAGACAGCAGGAACCTACTCATATTATGGAAAATATTGTTTATAATGAGCTACTGATCAGAGGTTATAACGTGGATGTTGGTATCGTAGAAGTATATGTAAAAAATAGCAAAGGGAAAACGACTCGTAAGCAGTTTGAAGTTGACTTTGTAGTCAATCAGGGCAGTCAGAAATATTATATTCAGGTAACTTCTGATATGACTTCTGAGGAAAAACAGACGCAGGAACTTAATTCATTTAGAAATATACCTGATTCATTTAAGAAGATCGTGATCGTAAACGGGACAAAAAAGCCATGGAGGAATGAGGAGGGCTTTGTGATCATGGGAATGAAGTATTTTCTACTTCATGCGGATAGTTTGGAGTTTTAGTGCGTAAATATCTTCCATAAAGTATTCCGACCACCGCCAGTATGATCGCAAAATACTGTATGACCGTAATTCCAAAAAACATTCTTGTTCCACGCTTATCCATAAAGAACTCTGAGAGAAAAATAATTCCGGAAAATCCTAACAGGGTCCGTCCAAAAACGCGCTTTGCTTTGTGCATCCAGAGGATATCAAAGAACAGCAAAAGAACTGTCAAAAATATTTCTAAAAATTGAGATGGGAAGACCCGATAACTTACCTCTCCATAGGGAAACACAACGGAAAAAATCCCATGATAGGGAATCCCATAACAGCATCCTCTGCAGATACAGCCGATTCTTCCAAAGATATGCTGAATCAGGAGTCCTATGGAGAGTGTATCTGAAGCTGTCCCAAAGCAATCATCGTATGACTGTCGGTCCCGTTTGCCATGCAGAATCCGATCGAGCAGCTTCGTACATGGAACCACCCATATGGCACACATCAGTACCATACCGATAAAATGCTTTCCATGCAGGGACCAGACGGAATCCATGACCTCTTTTAGGCTCTCTGTCCCGTTTAAAGATAACGTACGTACGAAGGAGCTTCCATAGCCTCCCATCCACATATACAGACCATATAATGCCGAGAACAAAAGATCGCGGATCTTTTTCTTCCATCGATAGAGCAGTATCATCTGAACCAGCACAGAAACGACTGCACCGAGAATCGGTAAGATATCATAAAGATCGAGCCTGCCCATTGGCGTATTCAGAATTGGAAACATATCTTCGCCTCACTTCGTTTCGTTTTTATTTTTTTCCCATTAAGTACAAAATATGCTCTTACACAGTAATAATATTTTTGTTTGCGGCACCGGATGGCAAGCTTTTGTTTCTTCGTCGTTCTCAGGAGCCGGAAACCGCTGTTCTTATGTTTGGAACGATAGACGATAAAATGTAATTGCTTCATTGGCTGGTATTTCTTCATGAGTTCTGTCTTTTGGAAGGAAATAGTCAGCCTGGCTTTTTTCGTTTGATCTTGGGAGCGGGCGATGGATATGACAGGTCTCTTCTTTTGAAACGTGCGTTTTATTTTCTTGATTTCTGAATGAGATAGACTCGAGGAATTGCTTCTGCCTGAACCTGTCCCGCTCGAAGCGCTTTCGCCGATTTCCCCCGACTTACTTCCGCTCGAAGCGCTTTCTCCGGTTCCACTTGCCTCGCTTCCACTTAAGCCGCTTTCTCCGGTTCCTCCTGACTCACTTCCGCTTAAGCCGCCTTCTCCGGTTCCTCCTGACTCACTTCCGCTTAAGCCGCCTTCTCCGGTTCCGCCTGAGCCGCCTTCTCCGGTTCCGCCTGATTCACTTCCGCCTGATTCACTTCCGCCCGACTCGGTTCCGCCTGAGCCGCCTTCTCCAGTTCCGCCTGATTCACTTCCGCCTGATTCACTTCCGCCCGACTCGGTTCCGCCTGAGCCGCCTTCTCCGGTTCCGCCTGACTCACTTCTGCCTGAGCCGCTTTCTCCGCTTTCCCCTTCCTGTGAAGCTTCCGGCAGGAGATCGGAAAGCAGCAGTTTTTTATAAGTTAATGTCACGCCTTCTACCGGCGAAAACTCCATCGTATGTACCATTTTATCTAAAAAATCCTGACGGATCTGCGTGCAGGAAAGCTCTGTCTCAAAAGGATCTATGAGTCCGTTTCGTATCATGCTAAGATAGACCGCATATGCTCCGGAGACCAGTGCTGCTGCCGGTGAGGTTCCCTTCGTATAAGCATTTTTTCCCCTCAATGACGTACTATAGATCTGTTCTCCCGGAGCAACGATCTCATATTCTGCCCCGTTTCCTACAGAAGAATCAAAATTGGAGGCTCCGAAAAGTCTGCCGCTTCGATTTTCCGCCATCACACCGACCACCTCATCATAGGCAGCAGGATACAAATTTCCCTTTTTCACCCCGTCAAATTCTGCCTCCTCTGTCGCATAAGCTTCATTTCCGGCTGCCGCGACCAAAAGGCAGGATTTCGATGCTTCTTTTATCGCATCATATAAAAGCTCTGACTCATAATACGTCCCAAAGGACATATTGATAATATCTGCTCCCATAGCAATGGCATACCGGATTCCCTCCACTGCTTTTTCCGTTGTGAAGTTCCCGTCCCTGCTGACTTTGACCGGCATGATCTTTGCCCCATATGCAATCCCTGCGCCCCCGCCATTTCCTGCTGTCATGGCAATGATCCCAGCCATCATGGTCCCATGGCCGGATGCATCTGTCATATTGGTATGGCTGTCGATCAGGTTCACACCATAGATATCATCCACGTATCCATTCCCGTCATCATCGACTCCCTCCACTCCATTTGCTTCTGCTTCATTGACCCAGAGATTATCGATCAAATCCTCATGCAGCAGGGAAACACCGGTATCAATGACAGCTACGACGACCCCCTGACCGGCATCCACTCCCTTCTCCTTCATCCAGCATAACGTCTTTTGGGCATCTATTTCCTGAATATACCATTGTGCCAAAAAGTCCTCATCCTGTTCCCACAAAAAGAGCGTCTCAGGAACATCTTGTTCCTGTTTGGCAAGGACAGGGAAATCTAAGGACGTTAAGAACAATACAAATACTAGAAAAAAAGAGCTGTACTGTTTAAATTTACTGTTATCCTTATCAGTCACTTTTCCACTCCTTCCGAAACAATCCCTCGAACAAGCCGAGCAATGCTACCGAGACTCCGGACAAGATCAGCATTCCGTGGAACAGTCCGACCTGCAAGATTCCTCCAAACACCATCGTTCCCAAGGATTCTCCCAGATTGTCCGCAAGATTGAAATACCCCATTGCTCGGTCTTCGCCGATCATTTGAATCTTCTTCTGCTCGCAGAAGAGAAGTTCCCGACTCGTCGCTCCAAAGCCTTTGGCTGCTCCAAGAAGAAGCATCGTAAACGCCAGCATAGGTATATTTTGATATTGTGAGAATAGTATGATCACTCCAAGAGACAGAAGGCTGGATACATAGATCGAAGCCCTTCCCAAATACTTCATGCTCAAATTCGTCAAGGTCTCGCTCAAGAAGATTCCGACCAGACAGTTCATGACTAAGAGCAGACTGACCATCGACTCTCCAAAGCCGAAACGCTCACCTATGATCGGCAGGAAATAACTGACAAATCCGTTCACTACCGTGTATGGCACGACTGCCAGCAAAAGGAAGACCAGCACGCTCTTGGATACGACCACGGAAAATACATTGATCTTTTGAACCTCTTTCTTTTCCAGATGGAAGTGCTTTCCGATCACAAAGACCATGATACAGCAGACAGCCCAGACACCGGAGGAGAAGAAGAACATGTTCGACTCTCCGTATTTCTCTGCCAAGGTCGCTCCAACGACCGTACCGCAGATCATACCGGAAAGGATCGCACCATTGATGGCCGAAAATCCTTTCGTCTGATCCTCTTTGTTCTGGTTCGCTACCGTAATCGTCAATCCGTTCATCAGCAGACCACAGCCAAATCCATTGAGCGTCAGTCCGCCAAACGCCATCCAATAACCGGAGGACAGCGCCAGACACAGATCTCCGATCAGACAGAGCACGGTTCCAAAAAACATGACCGTCCGAAAGCCCAGCTTCCGAAGCAGACCGGTACAGAACAGAGCCATGATTCCAATGATCGCAAAATTCACGGTCAATGGAAGGGAGCCCGAAAGCTCCTGAGAAAATGGAAGCGCCTCCGTATAAAAGCTTTCGATATAGACCGGCAGGAAACTGGTGGACATATTATAGGCTGCAAAGCATAAGAAGGTCATGATCCGCAAAAAGGACACCGGAAATGAGACCATTCCTCTCTCTTTTCTTTTTTTCTTCCATTCCTTATAATCGTCGTAAAACGCCATGCCTTCATTGAGAAGGAAGACACCGATCGTGATCAACAGTATGATCCGTACCACGATCTGATTTCTCATCGCGCTGACCATGCCGGTCAAGGTATCGGAGACCATACCGATCTCTACGATTCCGGCGACCTCTCCATCCTCCGTAAGAATCGGTTCCTTGACATAGACATACTGTCCGGTCGCGTCAGATTTTCCTTGATTGATATACTTATCTTTCGTCTCGTAGACGGTTCTCGCTTCCTCCGCCTCAAATTGATCGAGCGGATAATAGCAGCCGATCGATTCATCTAAGTATGCGATCGCATAACAGCGGTCCTCCTCCACCCTGACCAGATTACAGTAGACGTTCTCGCTGTATTCACTTGTCACGTCGATCAAGTGATTCATAAATTCGTGAAGATTGGCATTTTCGGGCGAGTCATAATCCGCCGGATACTTTACGCTCTCTAAATCATTTCGGTCGATCGTATCCGAAGCGATCTGCGCCACCATGCACAGCTTGTTGATCTGTTCGGAAATAAAACTGTCCTGAAAATTTGCCATCATATTATTCATGACAAAAAGGGAAGCTATGCCAACTCCTAGGATCAATGCCAGACTGATGGATTTCTTCTCCAAAATTCCGGAAACATATAAATATTTGATCAGGACCAGAAGATAATAGAACGCTATCAAAACTGCCAGAACGACCGCGATATAACGGAGCACATTCATCACCTGTACTGCCGGAAGATAAGATAACTCTGACAGGACACGGCAATCCCCTGTTTCTAAATTGATCACCGCTGCTCCATCGGCACAGGTCATGGTAAGATATTGCGTCCCGCCGCTTTTGACCGCCTTGATCGTCTGCAGAATGGTCTCTGACATTGGAAATCCGGTCATCTTGGTCAGCGTCTCCTGATCATAGAGCTTGGATACCGTTTTCTCCTTGATCTGATAGATCTCTCCATTACAGATATCCGTAAAATAAGCAGTTCCACGTTCATCCACAGTCATGCTATATGGAAGGACATAGGAAGATTCGTCGGTTTTATACACAGAAGTCACTTTCCCATCCTTGGAAAGAAAAATTTCTCCCTTTTTATCGACCACATAGAACCATCCTGCTTCTACGACTGCAATGTCCTGAATATCCTCGGCACGTTCCCACAGCTCATCATACACAGGCAGAAATGTGCCTTCCTCTGCACCTTCCTGTCCATTCTTTTGATTCTGAAAGATGTAGACCTTGCTTTCTCCCTCTTCTGACATCGCCGGAAGCGCCAAAAAAGTATCCCCCTGATTGTGAGTCAGAGAATAGATGTTCCGCCTCATGACAAGCTCCGGCACTCCCTCCAGATCTGTCAGATCATTTAGATTGGAATAATCAAAATACGCCGGATAACTTTTGTAATGACCTTTGGAATCAAATTCTAAAACGCTCTCACATTCCATTCCCAGTCCGCTTGCATTCCATGTAATATCTGAAATAAAAATATTTCCTTCTTCATCCACCGCGATATCATTCGCCTGTCCAAAGGTATACAGCTCGTGACTGTTCACCGTCATCCACGCTGTGATCTGGTCCTTTTGATTGACCTTTAGGACTTCGCTCTTTCCATCGTGAGAAATATAACAGTTCCCCTCCTCATCCATTGTAACAAGATACGGACTGATGACCTCCCTTCCCATGATTCCGCTCGGGACCATATAATACCACTGCAAGATTGCATAGATGGTGCAGATCACGATAAGGCAGGCAGCGACCAGATCCTTTTTTCCAAATTTTAAAAATCGTAAGCTCGAAAACATCTTTTTCCTCCTGTCTGTCTTCTGATTTTGGGAACTATTCTTTTTTGAACGTTTCCTGCTCCAGATAATCCTTATACTCCTGTGGGGCATAATAAATCGTATGTTTTCCATCCCTGCTCAAATACTCCGGATATAAGATCTGTGACAGAGAAATTTCTTTTTTATGTATTTTTTTACATTTTCTGCCCGAATCAGTCTCATCAACACTGTCGAGCTGCAAAATATTAGAAATCCCATAGACATAATAAGGAAGCGCCAGCATGGTAATATAATCGATGACTGCATCCTTTCTTCCACTCACATTCGTAAGCTTCTGAATATAGGATGACTTTTGAAGGAATGGCGCTCTCTTTTCATAAAACAGGCTGCACAGCTCTTTATTTCTCTCATGCAGCACCTGATATTCGACCTTAGGATAGCTCTCTGCGATCGTTTCGATCACCCCCAGATAATAATCCGTCAAGATATGACACTCTGTTTGAAACGACGCCATGATTTCCCTGCGGTATGCTTCATCCAGTCCGGATAAATCGCTCTCCATATATTTAAGATAAGAAATATCCGGCAGCGGGATCACGACCTTTGCCTTTAAAAGATCTGCAAAAGCAAAGACATACAGGATGCTGTCATATTCTTGGCGCGTCACGCCCGTTTTCCGGTTCTCGATCTTGATCGACCTGATCTCCTTACGATGACGGAAAATATATTCCTCTAAGGTATCCTCCGTCTTCGTCTCATTTAAGCACCTTCTGCCGCAGCTGCAGTCAAAATCGACCCCTGTATTGTCATTCAGATAAATATGTAAAAAGACCTCATCCATTCCGAACAGGCAGGGCCCCCCAACGATTCCAATCTCCTTCTGCTCCTCTAGCGCCTTGGTGAGAAGATGAATATTTGACACGAACAGCGGAAGACCTTCCATATGCTCAAGATCGAGCTTTGACAAGATCGGGAGCTTTTTCTTTAAGTCCCGATATCCACTGAGGAAGACCGTACTTTTATACCTAAGCCCTTTCTGCTCCTGCCAGACATAGCCAAGCCGCTGTTTGGTCTCTAAAAGAAGCTCTTTTGTCAGCTCCTTTTTCCGCGCAGCCAACTGCTTTCTTTCTGCACGTAAGCCGGCTTCCTCTTCCTCTGACATTTCTTCTGTCGATTTAGAAGATTTCATTTTCAGCTTTTTATTGATCTCTCTCGTTCGTTCCTCGTTCTCTTTGTACTCCGGACAGTTCCAAAAAATCTCATTTTCAATGTTTCTCTCTTTTTCCAAAAGGTAAAAGTCATCCGACATTTTTTCAGCATTCGCCGCCTCTACAAAATCTCCGATCGTGATCAAATAATCCAGCTCCCGTTCGTCGAACTCCTGATATACACTTTCTCCCATTGGTATCTCATGCTTCTGGAGAAGTTTTCTTATGCTCGTAATCATGGCATTCTATCTCCTCAATTTTATTTTTTCTTTGAAACGGATGCAAAATCAACATACTGCTGTTCTGCCGCCATACAAAGCTTTCTGCTGATCAGATATCTCGAACCATCCCGTAACGTACATTCCCTTCGATTGATTTTTTCTATGTAATTCATATTGACCGCACATCCCCTGCGAATGACTAGGAAGCTTTGATCCAAAAAGTCAAGCAGCTCATCAAAATTTCTTCGGGTAGAGAACGTTCGTCCGTCAGACAATGTTATGAGCTTATTGTGCCCCATGCTTTCGACTTTTACGATCTCATCTTGAAACAGTACTTGAACGGTACGGTCCACCCGTATGGTCAAGGTGTGCTGGGTCACTTTTCTCCGCTCCATGCGTCGAAATACCTCTAAGACCTCCTCTTCCGATATGGGCTTTAACAGATAATGCAGGGCATAGACGGAAAAAGCACTGATGGCATGATCATTATCTGCTGCCATAAAGACGATATTCATATCCGGCAGGAGCTTCTGGAGCCGATTTATGACCTTGACACAGCACTCTTGTTTCTTACAGGCAGAAAAAAACAGAAGATCGATTCTACCTCCCTGTTCTACCGCAGAGCAGAGTTCCGCTCCATTTTGATAGACACTGACCTCGTAGTTTCCATCAAATCTCATTAAAATCCCATTCAATCGAATCAAATCCTCTTTGTTTTCATCACATATTGCAATCTTCATCCTGCTGTCTGCACCTCCAAAGCCTCGGGAGCTGAATTTTGCCAGATCCACTGTTCTAAAAGACGAGCCTGCATCCCGATTCCATAATTGCCCCCAAAAATCCCACATAATAGGAGCTCTTTCCAACAAACGTCCCTAACAAGGGTACCACTCCCCCCGAATTGTGTCAATGATTTTTCTATAAATATATTGCTATTTACAGTCAATTAAACAATCTTATAATCCCCAAACAAAAAACGCCGGTCATGTGGCAGCAAATCTCCTGCCCACATAACCAGCGTCTTTTTTAAGTACGTCTCCTCCGCCTCCTGATTCATCAGGCTCACCGGCAAAATGCCGGTCTTCAAATCATCGGTGGATCAGGGACCCTTTCGTTTTTTTAATCGCAAATACGAACTGTCTTAAATCCTGCTCTTGATCGAGCTGGTAATATCACCGGTCTTGCTCTTTACTGCGTTTCTCATAGAACCACCGGCTACCTCCTCGAGATCGTCAAAGCTTAATTCCTCTACAGCTTCTTCCACTTTCTCTTTTACAGTTTCCTTTAATTCTTCGATTTTCTTATCAGCCATGTCTTTTTACCCTCCTTTCTACTTCGTGATCTTCATTTTCTTTGTCACGCCTGCTTTTTTCACCAGTACCTTCTGATATTTCTTCAATGACGCCTTTGGAACCTTAAACGTCGCAGTCTTGACGATTCCCTTAAAGGCGTTCTTTCCAACGGTCGGTGCGGTCTTTCTTGTAAAGGTAATGCTCTTTAATTTGCTGTCTGAGCGGAATGCATTGGCTCCGACGGAGCTGACCTTCTTTCCGATCACTACGGTAGTCAGTGCAGTACAGTTCATGAACGCTTTTGCAGGAATGGCCTTTACCTTATCCGGAATCGTCAGCTTTTTCAAGCTCGTGCAGCCATAGAAGGCTCTCGTTCCGATCTTGGTCAGGCTGCTTCCCAGCTTCACGGTCTTTAACGCTGTACAACCGTTGAATACATCTGCGCCGATCACGGTCACGTTCTTTCCGACCGTTACCTTGGTCAGGCTCTTGTGTTTATAGAATACGCCAGATCCTACTGAAGTCACCTTATAGGTCGTTCCATTGATCTGTACGGTATCCTTGATCTTGGCTTTTTTGATACTGCTGTCTGCTGCTGTTACCTTTGCTGTCGTTCCATTGATCGTATAGGTGATCTTTGCCTTGGTCACGCTGGTCTTTGGTGTATCCGGCGTGGTCGGGTCATCCGTCTTCTTGCCAGGGTCATCCGTCGGGTCTGTCGGATCGTCGGTCGGGTCTGTCGGCGTGGTCGTATCCTCGATCACGGTCGTACTTCCCTCGTTGGACTTCGTTACTGTCAGGGTCGTCGTGTAGGTCTTGATCGCCTTATTCGGAATCTTTACAAAGTTGCTCTGCTCTTCTGCAAAATTCATGTCGTCGGAATCATTCTCTTCAGAAGCGGTCACAACGGACTGCGTATTCTTTGGAATGACATAAGCGGTCAGCTTCGTACTTCCTTCCTCGATCCCGGTCACGGTTCCATAGGCATCCACCGAAGCCACATCTTCATCTTCTACTTTCCATACGGTCTGGAGTCCTTCCGTACCATCCTTTTCTACCTCGGCATCGGCTAAGCTGGATTTGATCACAGCATCTGCTACGGTCGTTTCTCCTGCTGCTACGCTGATGCCTTTTCCGTCGCCGATCTGTCCGGCTGTAATGCCATTGATCTGATCCATCTGTGCGCCGGAGGCTTCTCTTACGACTTCACAGTGGTCGCTCGCGTCACCATAGGAGGCGTAGAAGTTACCGGTCTCCTTTAAGAAGCCATTGGCAAGCTCTGTCTCGGTAAACTGCTTCGAGGAATCAACGATCACCTGTCCTGTCACGGTCATGCTCTCGCCTTTTTCCAGCTCTGGAATATTAAATTCTGCCAGCTCCTTCTGATCGTAGGATTCCTGATAGGTCATGGAACCCTCGGAAACGGTGCGCAGCTTCTCGACTCCTACGACAGCCTTTCTCGCCTTCGCATAACGGTTCGACTCATTCGAAATATCCATGCTGACATCATATACGTCGCGGTCGTCTGTCTCTGTTACGGTCAGGTTATTCACCGAAAGCTCCTCGGTCAGAACCTGTTTGTAGGTCTCGTTCAATAAGGTATCGCCCCGTTTTGACATCACGGAAATCGTAACGGCCTCTTTTGTCTGGCGTTCATCTAATTTTACGACCGTTCTTGCATCATAGGTCATTCCACCCATGAGCTTCTCGATCTTTATGGAATCTACCGGCGTGTACTCCGGCTCTACGGTATCGTCTGCTTCGGTATAGTTCGTGCTGTAAAGAAGGCTTCTTCCACTGTCATCTGTGACCGTCAGCGTCGCACCCTCTAAGGTGTCGATTCCATCATTTATCAGGGTCAGTCCGACCTCGGTCTCTTCTCCCTCAGCGATGTCCTCGAGATTGAAATCCTTCACCTTCAGAACAGAGGTCGGGTTGATCTGCATAGCGACAAGGCTCTTATTCTCTATGTCTGCTGCTGCATATTCTGTAAAATCATCTGCACTGACCTTGTCTGCCTTTTCGTCCTCGGATACGACCTGATTGTGCTCCTCTACCAGCTTATTGAACTCGTCTGCCTTTACGATCTTCGTTCCGGCCTTCGTTGCCATTGCAGTAACGCTCGCGTCGGAATTTACGACAAAGCTGATGTTGTCATAGTTCGCGCCCTCACTGCTCGTTACCTGTACGTCTCCTGTCATGCAGCCTTCCTTTAAGTCATATCTTGCCATGAATACCTGGTGCTCGATCAGCTGATTTTCTACATCGATGGCATCCGGTGAGTTCTCTTCCACGCCGCTCTTTAATGTCTGGTTATCCTCAGTCCATGCGACATAGACATATCCGTCTGCCGATGCGGTATCAAAGCTCGTGATCGCGCTGACTGCGTTATCTGATTCTTCATTTACCTTTGCCTCAACTAACTTCATGACTGGCTCATAGCCGCTCGTTGAAGACTTATTGATCATGTAATATTCCTGTCCCTGTGAGGTCTGCTTCTTCATCAGCAGGTCCCCACGGATCAGATTCGTGATATTTAAGGAAACAATGCTTCCATCGGATAGCCAGGTCAGATAGGTCTCCTCATAACCAAGGCCCTGATCTGCTACGCGGACAAAATGTACATTCGAATCGGAAACATCATCGCTGGTGATCATGACCGGGTGCGTCATGACTCCGGTCTCAAAATCATAGATCTGAAGGAAGACATCGCGGTCATTGACGGTCAACAGATCCTCGTCATAGTCTGCGGTATAAGCAAACAGCCCCAGATCATTGTAGCTTACCGCATCGGTATCTACGATCTTTGGTACGGACTGCGAAGCTACGGTGCTTCCGGAAACCTTCGTCTCCTCTTCTGTCACTCCTGTTTCCTGATTTTTGGAAATATTGGAGGTCACGTTATGTCCCGCATAGATCTCCGGTTGTTTGTTTCCTTCCCAGAAACCATTTTCATCCAGTTTTTCTCCTAAGTATACATCTGGTACGGTATCAAAGAATACCTGACCATACCATTCTGTGACATAGTCATCATAGGTCATTCCCTCCGGAAGTCCGGCAAGGATTTCTGCCTTTGTCGCGCCGCTGTCATTTAAGTCCGCATAATCCTCGACCCAGGCTCCATCGGTTCCCGTACCGCTGAATTTATACTGACGGTAGACCATCGCGGAGTAGGCCGGATATACGACGTCTCCGACAACCTCTCCTTCCGCGGTGTTGGATACTTCATATTCGTTCTTTGTATAATATACGATCATGGAATCGTTATTATACACAACACTTGGATTGACATCGGATACCGTATCCTCTGTCGTCTCCTTTGTGATCTTCTGGATCGCTCCAAAGCTCTTTGCCGCTTTACTAAAGAACGCGCCGTGGATATCCATCGCATTCAGCATTTCAGTACGTGACATGCTATCTGTCAGTTCCTTATTGGCTGTGGACCAGGTCACAAGGATTCCTCTGCTTCCTAAATCAAAGACTGCAACATCCTGATCTGCGGTCTTATCATCCTCTAACAGGGCTGGCTTGCTCCATGCCTTTGTGCTGTGGTCATAGATCGTGTAATAAACTGCCGCACTGTTCAGATCCGAACGTACCTGTTTGCCGGATGCGTCGAGCTCGTCGTCTAAGAAGACGCCCAGATAATCTCCCGCATCGTTGATCGCAGTGAGCTTGATATCTGTTCCGGAGTAGACACCCTGTAACAGCTCGGTCTCTGTCAGTCCCTGCTCATTTTCATCTAAGCTCTTCGCGTGTCCCGCGGTCCCGTTCCAGCCGCTCCGGTTCTTTAAGTAATCCTTTTCCTCTGCCTGCAAGAGCTTCGCATCCTCATGCAGATAATTCTGCTCGTCTAAGCCTAAGGACTTTGAATCCGGACCGAACAGGTCGAAATTCTTGGAAGCAAATGGCCATTTTGCTGTAATAAATAAGATTTTTACCTCGATGCTCGCGCTTAAGTTCACCATACCGTTATTTCCACTATGGTTCACATAGAACTGCATTTTAAAGGCTGCACTTCCGCTGACCGTTACCTTGACCAGATCTCCTAAGGCTCCGGCTCCAGCAGAAATCGTAATGGTCGGATTAAATCCAAAGATTCCATAAGCCTGATAGGAATCCTCATCGGACTCACCGATTTTATTAAAGATATTCCATTTTCCATCCTTGTCGCGGACGGTATTCTGTCCTTCTACTTCTGTCAGATAATACTTCGTCGGTTCTGCGATATCCTCTCTCTGTGCAATCACGAAGGAAGCGTTTCCATCTACTTCGATTGAGAAGCCAAGGAAGATCGTGATTCCGATCGGTGTCGCAAAGGTGACCTCTACATTCGCGCCTGCCTCAACAGCCGCACAGAGGATCATGGAATCAAAGTAATAGGAGCTTTCTTCCTCATCCAGTGAGAATTTCATCGCAAGGGAAATCGTAAAGGTCGCGCTGACGCCTCCGGCTACCTTGGCAGATTTCTTTTTCGATTTTCCAAGATTCGTCACATTGTCATAATACTCTTTGTTGGCATCCTGCTTCGCTTTTTTCAGCTTCGCCAGATCCTCTTTGGATGTCTTGCCGCCATTTAGCGCTTCAAAATAAGCCTTTTCCGATTCAATTTTCGCATCGGTAGCCTTTTTCAGCTTATCATTGTCGAATTTTTTATCCCCGCCTACAGAAATCCCGATCAGGAGCGTCAGGGAATTGTCCTCCGGATCCTTTGTCAGGTCCGCATTAGTCTTTACATCAAAATCTCCCTCCCAGCCGAGGTCGATCGTTGCGCCAATGCTTCCCATCAGATCAATCGCTTTTCCTAAGCCGCCGAACTGGAAGGCGTTGCAGAGCTCTACCATACCGATCTTTTCGAACAGCTTGATTCCGGTCGTACGCTCATAGTATTTCTGTCCATTTTGATCCTGCACCTGGAACTTGAGCGTCGTGCCCTTTGGCAGCTTTAATTTCTCCGGATTGAAGGTGAAGGTGAAATATCCGTCGTCCTTTGCCTGGATCGTCTGGGTGATCTTGGTGTCCGCGATTTCATTTCCAAGTGTATTAAAGAACCGGAGTGTTCCTGTTCTTGGCTGTAAATTGGAGTTCTTGCTCGTCACATGGAATTTCAGACGGTAATCGGTATCTCCATTGTCCAGCTCATTGTACTTGATCGCAGTTTCTGTCTCCTTGCCTCTCCAATCCTTTTCCACCGTAAATGCTTGGGCGGAATCGACATTCATGACAGAATCTGTCTTGAGAATGATATTCTCAAAAATGTCCGGATTCACGACTTTGTTTGCTGTGATCGAGCTTCCATCATCTGCGGTGTAGCTGACAGCCAGCAGCAGATAATCATGGGCATAGTAGGTACCGTCTCCGGAAAACTCGAAGTATCCGTCTCCTTCGTCCGTATTCCGGTCTCCACGATAATACTTCGTGATACCGGATTCTTCTCCGACGGAAACGTTGACGCCATTGAGCTGCGTCTCCGTCGTCTTTCCTGTAAAGAGCTCAGAATCCTGAAGGTTCACACGTCCCACGACATAAGAGCGTTTGGAAGCGGCGGTGATCGCCTGACGGAGCTCAAAGTCATAATAGGCCTTTGTATATGCCCGCTGCGGAATCATCGTCAGGACGTTTCCTTTGACCGGTGTAAAGCCGGAATAATTTTTATTTGCGTTCTTCTCTTTTTCACTTAACAGACCGTTTCCATCTAAGTCGATCGTACCATCTCTCCAGGTAGCGCGGTATGCTGTTTTGGTATTGCCCGTGCTGTTCGGCACAGCTACAATGCTGTAGGTACCACCGATGGAGACTCCTTCCACGGTCATTTTATTGCTGGAGTTTCCGCTGGCGGTGTTCTTTCCGCTGGCGTCATAATAGATGACTGAACCCTGCTTCGTATTCTTTCCACTCGGATCGGCTACGACATCAATTCCGGATTTTTCATAATTGATATCGATGTTGATCTGATTCGTGGTGGACGGAAGCAGCTTGATCCGGTTGACTTCTCCGGTCTGTACTTGAGCGATCTCGCTGTTTCCTGAGGTCGTGGAGAAGCCATAGACCGCATAGCCCGCCTTGGCAGAAGCTGTCAGAGTCAGGCTGTCCAACAGGGTCATCGTGGTAAAGGAGCTGTTGTTGTTAAAGCCGCTGAAACTTCCCATATTGGCTTTATTGACCGTTGTCTGGGTCGTTTTTCCATTCTTTGTCGTGTTGACCTTTGCAGATCCATTGTTCAGGAATTTCAGGTTCGCCTTTTTCACTTCGAACTTCGGACGGATCTCAAAGACATTTCCGCTCTGCATACAATTGGAATAATTGTTGATCAGGCTCACGATATCCGGAAGGCTGGTGCCGCTTCCGATGTCCTTCCATGTTCCGTTCGTCTGTTTGATCTGGAAGCCCTTGAAGGTCGTATTGTTTCCACTGATCGTCACACCATTGGAGGTCTTATCTCCGGCGTTGAACGCATAGGTGAATTCGGAAGCTTCGTATTTGTAGAAGGTATGACTGGACTCGCTATTGATATAACCATAACCCAGTCTTAGATTCTGCACCTTCGTAGAGGTAGCGGAACCGGTGTAGCTTGTTTCCACATGGACATTGTATGGGTTAATGGCAGCGCCCTTTGCATTCGTGCTGTCATTGTTCATCTTTATGATGTAGCCCGGATAAACGACGGTAATGTTTCTGACGTGGATCGCTGCGCTGTTATTATTATTCACCGGTCCAAAATAACAGTGAACTGCTGTGACCTGCCCCTTCATATCCTTTGGCAGCGAATAGATCGCTGTCGTAGAACCGAAACTGCTGCTGGTCTGGTTATAGAATGAGACCGCCTTGGTCGGGGTACACAGATAGAACTGGACGCGGCGGTCACGATAGGTCACGTCATGTGCCTTACAGCCGCTTCCTTCCCGAACAGTCCTGCTTCCTTCCGTACTGTCAAAGGTCACGCGGATCTCTGACGCGGTACGAAGGTCATAGCTTCCAAATGCATTAATATATCCAAATCCACTTGCCCACCTGCCATAGTCTCCGCTAAATACCGCAGTGGACTGCGCCTTGGTCTGCATATCTTTTGCAGCCGCATTGGAGCCTTTTTCTTCTGCAGAGCTTTCGATCATTTCCTCCCCATAGGTCGTCATGGCATCCTGATTCGCTAAGATCGTGATCTTCGCTGCGTTCTTGCTCTCATCTACCGTTCCATTCTTTGCCTTTGCGCCGACATAGAAAAATACATCCTCGGTCGGCTGCTCATCGAGCGGATAGGACAAAAGATTTACCGTCACTGTTTTCGAGGTCACGCCCGGGGCGAATACCAGATCCTCCGAGAAGGACTCATAGTCGATTCCTGCCTTCGCTGTCTTTTCGGAGGTTCCGATGGAAAGCACGCCCATCTGCTGGATTCCTGAGGTACGTTCTACGGTGATTTCGATAGAATCGGTTCCCCGCGGCACCTTGATATCGTTCGCCGGAATCTGGTAGCTAATCTCTTCTTTTTCCTCGTTATCCTGGATATTTAAGTAAGCGGTGTAGTTATCGCTCAGATCTGCGCCTTCGGCGTCCTGTAAGAAGAACATCACCTGCTCATCGGTCTCAGAAATCGTATCGTCGATCAGGGAAAGATCTACGGTTTTCTTATACTCGCCCTCCTTAAAGGTAAAGGTGTAGGTAATGCCGCCGATTTCCTTTGCAAGCTCCTTCAGATTCTCAACGCTCTGATCTCCTAATTCCTTTGCTGCTTCGTCATCCGGATTCTGGCTGTCTGCCTCGACCTCACGCCAGGTCTTCTCATCGTAGATCGATCCGTTCTGGGCAGCCTGTGCCTTTGCAAGACCGTGGAGGGAATCGATCGTCACCGCATCCTCCGTCGTGGTCTCTGCGGTCTTTTTGTCATCCTTCGTGGATTTTGCTGTTGCTGCGACTTCTGTATCTTCCTCATCGGTGTCGTCTGCGATTTCGTTATCCGTCTCAGAAACGATCTCGTCGTCGATTTTGGTGTCGTTCTTTGCAGCCTCGTTTTCCTCAGAGCTATTTTCCTCCTCGGCTGCGGCGTCATTTGCGCTACCAAGCGCAGTGTTTTCTTCTGCCTCGATCGCTGTTACATCGTCTGCAGCACTCTCTTCGGCTTCGATTGCTGCTGCGTTTTCTTCCTCTGTTGCTTCGATATCATCGGACGCATCTGCTGGCGTTCCTTCGAACACTTCGGCTGCGTCTTCTACGACTGCTTTTTCAGAGTCGTCAGCTGCAGCGTCGCTTACGATATTTTCCTCTGCAGCTTCTACTGTGTCATTTAAGACTGCTTCGCCCGCGTCATCTACCGCAGCGTTCTGCGCGTCGTCCGCTTTCTTGGCTGCTGCGTCCTCCGCATCGTCTGCATGTTCTGCTTCCGCTGCTTTTTCTACCGTTGTTCCTGTTGGTGCTGCCTGTTCTGTCGTCTCTTGTTCTTCTGTGCTTCCTTGTGCTGTCTTCTCTTCTGAAAGCTTCGCTGTTTCTCCACCGCTCTCTTTTTCAGTGCTTTCTTTCACAGATTCCTCTGCTTCTGTCTCATCCACAGCACTTTCTCCGGCTACCAGATCAGAGCCATATCTTTCCAAAAGAGTCTGACTGCCTCCGTTCTGATCCAAGATGGTGGTCTTTCCCTGCTCGGTCACGGAAGCTAAGTAGTCTTCGCCATACTTTGCGGATACATCCACGATGCTCAGCGTGACCTTCGCCTCCCCCTTCGTGCCTCCTGAGCGCACGATCATCAGGGAGGTGTCTTCACCTTCTGTCGCTGTGATCTGCGATTTTCCAAAGGCGAAGAGACCGTTCGGATGCTCCTCGCTGCCCTTGGACAGCGCGGTCTTTAGCTGCTCTTCTTCCATTGCGGCAGCCTGCTTTTGCTTTTGGCTCTCCGTCGCATTGATCGTCAATGGAGTGGATAACTGACCAACGACCATTCCACAGGCTAGGACCAGCGACGTGAGCTTTTTCAGAAATGCTGCATTTCTTCTTTTCATTCTCTTTTCTGTCTCCTTTCTGTGTTATTTTCCATATCGCCTTTTTGTGATTTTATTCAGGAACTGTTACAAAATAAATTTACATTTTGACTTGTCTTTCCGCCCATCTGCTTCATCGAAAAATCTTGACGCAGCCCGCTACGCCTGC
>CADBUD010000110.1 GCA_902797785.1 uncultured Lachnospiraceae bacterium | reverse complement strand
TCACCAAGGGATAAGTGCGCCCTTTTTTAGTCTTAAAATAAATTCAATATTTTTTCATTTTACTATTGACATTTATTAGCTGGACTTGTTTTCTTATGCCCCAAAAAGGGACGGTGAATAGTACCTTTGATTCCCATAACTAAATAATTCCGGAAAATCCGCAAAACGCAATGGCCATCAATCCCGCTGTGATCAAAACAATCGGCATTCCCTGAAATGCTGCCGGAATTTCTTCATTATACTCTAATTTTTCTCTCAGACCTGCCAGAATCACGATAGAAATAGTAAATCCTACGGCGGTAGCGAATCCATTCACTACACTTTCTAAAATATCATATTCATTCTGAACGTTCAATAAAGCTGCTCCAAGTACGGCACAGTTCGTTGTGATCAGCGGCAGAAAGATTCCAAGGGATTCATAAAGCGGCGGCAGTACCTTTCTCAAGAACATTTCTACGAACTGCACCAATGCCGCAATGATCAAAATAAAAACAATCGTGTTTAAATATTCAAAATGCAGAGGCACCAGGATAAATTTATAAATACAGCTGGTCACGAGAGAAGATATGGTAATAACAAAAATAATCGCGCCTCCCATCCCTGCCGCTGTGTCTACCTTCTTAGAAACGCCCAAAAATGGGCATAGACCTAAGAACTGACTCAAGACCACGTTGTTCACCAAAGATGAACCAATTGCTATTAAAATCAGGCTTGTCAAATAACTCATGCTTTTCCCTCCATTTCCGTATAGTTATTTTTTTCTGATTCCCCAATGGAAAATACTCTTCCTCCACAGGCAGAGTTGCTGCAGGAGGCGCATCCCATTTCCGAACAATCCAAAATCTGCACCGATCTTCCTGACTTTTTCGCTGTATTGATTTTTACCTGATTCATAACTGCTGTCAGTACCGCAAGAACAAAGAAAGCTCCCGGTGCCATGATAAAGATGGCAATCGGCGTATAAGAATCCGGAAGAATCCGAAATCCAAAGAGGGTTCCTGCTCCTAGGATTTCACGTACTGCTCCAATTGCTGTCAGAGCAATGGTAAATCCAAGTCCCATGCCAATTCCATCAAAGACAGACAAAAGAACCGGATTTTTGGAAGCATAGCTTTCTGCTCTTCCCAGAATAATACAGTTTACTACGATCAATGGAATATAAATCCCCAGTGAATCATATAAGGCCGGAACATATCCCTGGAGCAAAAACTGCACCATCGTCACAAAAGAAGCTACAATCACGATAAAGGCCGGCATACGTACCCCGTCTGGAATGATCTTTCGCAGCAGGGAAATCAGAAAATTGGAGAGAATCAGGACAACAGCCGTAGAAAGGCCCATTCCTACTCCATTGGAAGCCGACGTCGTCGTGGCAAGAGTCGGACACATTCCAAGTAAAAGAACAAAGGTCGGATTTTCTTTGATGACTCCATTGTACAGCCGCTCTGTATATTTATTCATTTGTCCCACCTCCTAAGCTCTTAAAATATCCGATTCCCGCATTGACCCCTTTGGTCATGGCGCGGGAAGTAATCGTCGCGCCGCTTAGAGCATCAATGATTGTTTCTCCCTCTGTTCCGGACGCATCCTTTCCCACAACATAAGTCGTATCTGTTCCCTGGTAGAACTGGCTCCGCCATTGATCATCAGACTTAGCGTTCATGCCGAGACCGGCTGTTTCGTTAATGGATAAAATGGAGATTCCCAGGATGGTTCCATCCTTGTCGATTCCCATGGAAAACCCGATATCTCCGCCATAACCTTCCGTTGCCGTCACATTGACCACCGTACCGATCTGGCTTCCGGAAGCATCCAGGGCAGAAAAGCTGCCGGAAATTTCGGCACCACTCAAGCCTTTTTCTTCCAGAACAGCAGCAGCTGCTTCCTCAGAAAAATCTTTTGTCTCGGTAAAAGTATCCGCTCCCGGCATCACCTCTAAAAATGCCTTATTCTGTGCTGTTTCCTCTGCCGCCCGAATCGGCTCTTTGGTAATTTCATGGACAAAGCCCAGACACAGACCCGCAATCAGGGTGATCAGAGTCAAAACGACCGTATCCTTTATGATCTGTTTCATATCACGCATCCCCCTTCTTTTTCTTTTTTTCTGAAGATTTTCCAAACGCAGCCGGAATAGTGAAACGCTCGATCAGAGGGACCAAAAGGTTCGTAAAAATAATCGCATAAGAAACTCCCTCTGCAGAGCCTCCATAAATACGAAAGATTCCGGTGAGAAGACCTAAAATAATTCCAAAGACCAACCTGCCCCGAGGCGTAATGGGGGATGTTACATAATCTGTTGCCATAAAAAAGGCTCCCAATAACAGACCTCCGCCACAGACCTCTGCTGCCAGATAAGGAAGATCCAGCCCATGACCACTAAAAAGAATCAAAAACAGGACAAAGTTCAAAAGATATGCCGCCGGAATCTGAATCGAGATCACTCCCATGGCCAGTAAAAAGGCCGCTCCGATCAACAAGGCAATAGCAGACGTCTCACCGATTGTCCCAAGGGTACGTCCGGTGAACATGCTCATCAGATCATACTCTGTTCCCCCGTTTTTGATATATGCTAACGGTGTTGCCCCGGAATACGCATCAATGGCCGCATATTTTTCACTCGAAAAGCTCGTCATCTGTCCGGTAAAGGAAATCAGAAGAAAGCATCTTGCTCCTAAGGCCGGATTCATGATATTTCTTCCCAGTCCGCCAAACACCATCTTACAGACAAGGATAGCGAAAACGCCTCCCAGAACTGGAATCCACCAGGAAACCGTTGCCGGAAGATTTAGTGCCAGGAGCAATCCTGTTACCACAGCGCTGTAATCTTTGACCGTCGTCTTTTGATGCATGAGCTTCGTATAGAGAAATTCGGACAAAACACATGACGCAATGGAAAGCAGTGTCAAGATCAAGGCAGAAACACCAAAATTATAGATTCCAAATACTGTCGCCGGCAATAAAGATATGACGACGCAAAGCATGATTTTATCTGTAGATACTTTTGAACGAACATGCGGGGATGCCGATACATGGTATAATTCACTCACATTTTTCACCTTCTTTACTTCTTTTTTCTTTTTTCCGCAAGCGTTTTCTGACGCATATAGTTGATTGCCTGCGCTAAAGACAGCTTCGCCGGACAGACGTAGCTGCAGCTTCCACAATTGACGCACTCCAGACCATTCCACCGCTCAAAGGCTTCCATATCATCATGCTCAGCAAATTTGGCAAGACGGGACGGAACGATCCGGGACGGACAGACAGAAACACATCTGCCGCAATTTATACAGTTCGTCTGCTTTCCCTCCGCAACCTCATCCCTGGTCAGACAAAGCAGGGCAGAGCTTGTCTTGGTCACCGGAAAATCTGTCTGGAACAGGGCAAATCCCATCATTGGACCACCGGAAATGCATTTGATTGGCGGGACAGAAAAGCCACCGGCTTCTTCGATCAGATCCTCAAAGCTCGTCCCGATCTTTGCAAGGAAGTTGGATGGCTCTGCGATTGCCGGTCCTGTAATTGTTACCGTCCGCTCCATCAGTGGTTTTCCTTCTGCTACGGCCCGATATACGGCAATGATGGTCTCGACATTATCCACAATACACCCGGCATCTGCCGGAAGCATGGAGGAATTGACCTTTCTGCCTGTTACGGCATAAATCAACTGACGCTCTGACCCTTGCGGATATTTGGTCTTTAATGCCTTTACCTCGATTCTTTTCTCGTTTTTGGTCAGATCAGTCAAAGTTTTGATACAGTCCGGCTTGTTGTCCTCGATGCCGAGCACAGCCTTTGCCTGATCGAACAATTTTAAAATAATCTTTAGTCCTTCGATCAGTTCCTTTGGATGTTCCATCATTCTCCGATAATCTGCTGTGATATACGGCTCGCACTCTGCACAGTTGGCAATGATCACATCAATCTGATCCGGTGCTTTTGGCGAAAGCTTTACATGGGTCGGGAATCCCGCGCCTCCCATACCGACAACCCCTGCCTCACGAATTGCATCGATAATCTCTTTTCCCGACATTTGATCCACCGGTTTTCTTTTTGGATATTCTACCTCTTCATACTGATTATCATTGGCAATGATGATGGCATCACATTGAGCTCCTGTCGCCGTTCTCCTTGGTTCTATTTTTTTGACCGTTCCGGAAACTGACGAATAAATAGATGCAGAAACAAATCCCCCGGCTTCTGCAATTTTCTGTCCCACTTTTACTTGATCCCCCACGGATACGATTGGTTTCGCAGGCGCTCCGATATGCTGGGAGAGTAAAAACGCAAGATCTCTTTTGGGCAGGACAGGACGAAGAGCCTTCGATTTGGAAAGCTCTTTTCCGTCGTAGGGATGGACTCCTCCTTGAAACGTGCCCAGACTCATAGAATCCCTTCTTTCTTTATAAATTTATATCAATACTATACTATTTTTTTGTGGAAATTTCCAGAGAAATTGCAGGAAAAAGTAACAAAAACCCACAGACAGATCAACTCACCAATCTGCCTGTGGGTCTTTATCAGATTTTCCTGCTCTACATCGTAACGACCTTCTCTTATGCGCCTTTTTGAAGCTCATTTTCATTCTCTAACAGCTTCTCTACACTCGTCAACTTAACACACAGCACGAACAGCTCTACTGCCTGCTTTAATTCCTCTACGGATGGATAGGTCGGCGCAATCCGAATATTCGAATCCTTCGGATCTTTTTTGTATGGATAGGTCGCACCTGCACCAGTCAGTTTCACACCGGCTTCCTTCGCTTTTTTTACAATCTCTGTCGCACAGCCTTCCAGTGCATTGAAGGAGATAAAGTAGCCGCCCTTCGGTGTTGTCCAGCTTCCGATTTCTGCTCCGCTCAGTTCTTTATTTAAGGCATTCAATACAGCTTCGAATTTTGGCCGAATGATCGCTGCATGTTTTTTCATATGCTGCTTTAAGGTTTCTACATCTTTTAAATATCTCGCATGACGGAGCTGATTGATCTTATCAAAGCAAATGGTCTGAAGGGAGAGGTCTTTTTTAATATCCTCCATATTGTTCGCAGAAGCTGCAATCGCTGCAAGTCCGCCTCCGGAAAATGTCACCTTAGATGTGGAAGCAAATCCATAGACCATATCTACTTTTCCGACCTTTTTGCATTCTTCAAAAATATTCAGCAATTCATCCTGATCATCTTCATATAAATCATGTACCGCATAAGCATTATCCCAATAAATCCGGAAATCTGCTGCTTTTGGATGTAAGGCTGCAAAACGGCGGACCGTCTCATCGGAGTAGGTAACTCCTGTCGGATTGGAATACTTTGGTACACACCAGATTCCCTTGACGGTCTCATCATTATTTACATACTTCTCCACCACATCCATATCCGGACCTGTCGGTGTCATCTCAACCGGTATCAATTCAATTCCAAAGGACTCTGTCAAAGCAAAATGACGATCATACCCCGGAGCCGGACATAAGAACTTTACTTTTTCCAGCTTGCTCCATGGTGTCGAGCCCATGATTCCATGTACTACTGCTCGGCAGACAGTGTCATACATAATATTCAGACTAGAGCTTCCATAGACAGCAACGTATTCCGGTGCGACGCCCATGACATCTGCCATCAGCTTTCTGGCCTCATAGATCCCGTTCAGATCTCCATAATTCCGACAATCTATCCCATCGCTGGCAATGAGATCTGACTTGGAATTTAAGACATCCATCATCGGCATGGTCAGGTCGAGCTGCTCTGCGCTCGGCTTTCCCCTAGACATATCCAGGCTCAGGTTCTTCCCTTGAAATTCCCGGTATTCTTTGGTCAGCTGCTCCTTTAACTCTTCTAATTCCTTCCGGCTCATTTTTAAGTAGGATTTCATTTTTTCTTCTCCTCTCAGTACAATTCTTTCCTTTATCAACATGCTATGCCTATTTTCTCACACGCATTATACTCATTCATGAAATTCATCCTTGAGTATATTTCCGGCTGCCAGGATTCCCGCGACTGTTTTGGCATCCTGCAGCTCTCCTGCATAGATTCTCTCCATCAGTTCATCTATCGTATACTCCTCGACATCGATATCTTCTCCTTCATCCAGATGCTGTCCGATCTTTGTCAGCTCTGTCGCCAGATAAATATCAATAGCCTCATTACAAAATGCTACGGCCGAACGCAGAGAAAGAAGCTTTTTTAGCTTTCCGGCCCGATAACCGGTCTCTTCTTCTACCTCCCTGGCAGCACACTGAATCGTTGGCTCATTCTCAAAATCCCTTGCACCTGCCGGAATTTCCAGAGTGAAACGATCGATTGCGTTTCGATACTGACGCACCATCAGAATCTTTTTGTCATTTGTGACAGGAACTACGGCAGCACCGCCATTATGTTCTAAATAATCCCATTCTGCGATTTTTCCATCCGGCAGCTCCACAAAGTCAGAATACAGTTTCAATACCGTTCCCCGATATCTCATCTTTCTGTCAACTCGTCGAAGGATTTCCGCCATCGCACCATCTCCTACTCTATAGCCCCATGAAAAACAGTCCCTTCTTCCAGTCAGGCTGTTCTGTCCCGGGATATCGGCTGTGAATCGTAACTCTTTGACCTCAAAAAAAGGTTAAAATGTCCATTCCGGTCTCCTGCCGTCTTTGACACTTTAACCTTTCCTATCCTACCACAGTTTATTTTTCAAGTCAAATCCCCCAGAGCAAAAACAGCATTTTGAACAATAATTCTCATATTATCCTGATTTTTCTGTGTATTTTCTCAGCTGTTCTCTGATTGCAATTCACTTAAGGTGAACGATTACTTCTCTTCCACGAACTCTACGGTTTCTCCTGCCAGAACCTTGTTGACTGTGCGGGCAGCACACATTTTTCCGCACATCGAACAGGTATGCTCATCTGCCGGAGGCGCGCTGTTAAAATAGTCCTCTGCTTTTTTTCGATCCAGCGCATAAGAGAACATCTCTTCCCAGTCCACTCTTCTTCTGGCATCACTCATTTTATCATCGATTTCTCTTGCATGAGGAACTCCTTTGGCAATGTCCGCTGCATGGGCTGCGATCTTAGAGGCAACGATTCCCTCCCGTACATCATTGACATCCGGCAGACGAAGATGCTCTGCCGGCGTAACATAGCACAGGAAATCCGCCCCATTTGCTGCTGCGATTGCCCCACCAATGGCAGAAGTAATATGATCATATCCCGGTGCGATATCTGTTACCAATGGTCCCAGTACATAGAACGGCGCATTATGGCAGAGGCGTTTCTGAAGGGTCATATTGGCTGCGATTTCATTCATTGCCATATGTCCCGGTCCCTCGATCATGACCTGTACATCCTTTTCCCACGCCCGTTTCGCAAGATGTCCCAGCTCGATCAGCTCCTGAATCTGTCCCGCATCCGTACTGTCATGTGTCGATCCCGGACGCAGCGCATCTCCCAAACTGATCGTTACATCATAGGTACGGAGTATTTCCAGAACCTCATCATAATATTCATAGAATGGATTTTCATTTCCAGTCATTTCCATCCAGGCAAAAATCAGGGAGCCGCCACGGGAAACAATATTGGTCAACCGTCCCTCCCTCTTAAAGGCTTCAATGGCACGGCGATTAATTCCTGCGTGGATTGTCTGAAAATCCACTCCCTCCTTGGCATGCGCTTCAATGACCCGCAGAAAATCCTTTGCTGTGATTTCCCGAAGATCCTTTTCTAAATATCCAATGGCATCATACATCGGTACGGTTCCGATCATTGCCGGTGATTTCTCAATCAGCTGCTGACGAAAGGTATTGGTCTTTCCATAATTGCTCAGATCCATAATCGCTTCACAGCCAAAGCTAATGGCCAGATCCACCTTTTCCATCTCGACCTCATAATTCTTACAGTCCCCGGAAATCCCCAGGTTAACATTGATTTTGGTGCGGAGTCCCCCTCCGACCCCTTCGGCAGACAGGGCGGTATGATTGCAGTTTGCCGGAATCGCAATCTCTCCGACAGCGACTTTTTCCCGTATTTTTTCCGGTTCCCAATACTCCTTCTTTGCCACCAGCTCCATTTCCGGAGTGATGATGCCTTTTTTAGCTGCTTCCATTTGTGTTTTGTAATCTCTCATTTTATAATCTCCTTTTCTTCTATTTTGATTCAGCAATCAAAAGTCTTTTTCCACGACAAGCTTAAATCATTTATGTTTCAGCGGTCAAAAAGACCGTTTCCATCATGGAAACGGTCTGTACAGGAGTTTTTTCCCATAATTATTTCAAACAGCTTCCCTACGATGGCATTATCCATATCAGGTCTACGGTCGAAACCGCCTCCGGTTTCCTCTCAGCCTGCGGATGCCTGCAAGCTCCCATTTTTTTCTTTATTCCTCTTCTGCCTCTGTATCAGCCGAAGAGTCCTCGTCCTCTGTCTCTGCGTTCGAATCATCCTCTGTCTCTGCGGTTGAATCTTCCTCCGCCTCTACTGTTGAATCTTCATCCTCCAACTCTATTGTCGAATCATCATCTTCATAGCTTTCATCACTTTCATCGCTCTCATCCCATTCAGATTCATCCTCCTCTTCTGGCGCGATTTCTGTCACAGAAGCATTTTGATATACATAATCTACCACCGCGTCATAAAGGCAGACCCGATGCAGCTCTTCTTCTCCGTAAGCCTCCTTCATTTCATCTGTTGTCATTTCATTTTCATCACTGTATTTTTTCAGATACTCTTCAAACTCATCCGTATCCAGAGTAATCCCTTCCTGTTTAGCAATTGCATACATTACCAGGTTTTCCTGAATCTCAGAAATTGCCGCTTCTTTGACGTCCTCCTCGGTCAGTCCCCAATCTTCCATAAAGTTTTCCGGATCTCCACCGAACATCTCTGCCATGGACTGATATTCACTCTCTACATTGGCATATGCTTCCTCGTACTCTGACTCCGGATACCCATCGACATTGGCATTATCTACGGCTGTCTGCCACACCTCCGCCTTGGCATCCTCAATCGCTGACTGATTAAACTCATCTAAGATCTGCTGCCGACACTGTTTTTCATATTCTTCTTTATTGGAACACTCGGTATATGTCGAGATAAAATCATCATTATATTCCGGTGTAATTACTTCCATCACGGAGTTTAATGTAACCTCGAACTGTACCGCCTTTCCTGCCACTTCTTCATCATCATAATCCTCCGGGAAGGTCAGGTTCAAGGTCTTTTTCTCTCCCGCCTTCATTCCAACGATGCCTTTTTCAAATCCATCGATAAATTCATTGGAGCCGAGCTCAAGCTCATAATCCTCAGCGGAACCATCCTCAAATTCCTTTCCCCCTATCTTACCATCAAAATCAATCGTGACCAGATCTCCCATCTTAGCTGCGCGATCCAGTTCTTTGTATTCTTCATTCTCTTCTAATTCAGCCTCGATATAGTCATCCAGCTCTTCCTGAGAGACTACCGTCTTCACCTGCAGCTCTACCGGCAGATTTTTGTATTCTCCAAGAGTTACATAATCTTCCGCCGCATAATCCTTTGTTTCAAACAGCCGGTCTACGGTAACCACCACCTCTTTTTTACTATCTGCCGTTTCAGAGGTATTTCCATCCGCCGCCTTTTTTCCACAGCCTGCCATGCTGACAATCATGAGACCTGCCATGCCAGCCGCTAATCCTTTTTTCCAGTTCATAATTTCCTCCTATTTTTCACTTAAAGTTTTAGTTCGAACATATCATTTTCCTGCCTCGACTGCATTTGTGCCAGCTCGTGCATGCCCACGATTAAAAGAAAAGTAAATACTGCCGTCGATAAGACAAAACCGATAAGGCTGTTGAACATCCAATCCAAGGATGACGTTTCTCCTCGAATGGTCACATACGCATTTGCTATCATATGCCCAAAAACAGATCCTGTCAAGCTTCCCGTCACTTCATACAGCCACGCCAGGACGAAACCTAACAATCCGGCATATAAAAACTGGACTGCATTCATATGGTAGAGTCCGAACAGAAATGCTGAAAGGAACATTGCCTTTTTCACCCCGAACAAATCCCTTGCCCTGCCGTAGATTACTCCCCGAAAGATGGTTTCCTCCAGAATAGGTGCAACAATCACCGCCGCTATGAACAAAAATCCAAATCCGGCATTTTTTTCTATTGCATTAACTTTATCATAATTGGAATAGAGCCTTGGGAAAACTGCCACCAAAATAGAAACAAAAAGATTCCCCAAATGAGCTGCCGAAACAGAAACCAAAACCATATATCCTGCTTTTTTCGAAGTCCATTTTTGAAATTTCATATCCGGAAAAAAAGAATACTTCCGGTCTTTTTGATACAGATAAAAAAACAATGGAAATTCCAAAAGATCAATCAGAATGGTAATATGCACCCCATACTTAAGGGCATACTCCATAATCATTTTTCCCAGTACATAGGCATCCGGTGTCTGCCCTTCCCCGATCATTCTCAACGCAATCAAAAAGCCCCAAATAACCTCCAGTAAAAAACTGCATAAATAATTAAGGCAGATCACTAAAAGAAATGGCCATAGCATCTGCCAGACTGTCGCTTTTTTCTTTTTCATTCTTTTCTTCTTTCTATTCCTTCCATATTCTCAAGCCGGAATGCCTGGCAGCTCTTTATTTTAGATGTACTCGTTTTCTTTGTTTTAAGCTGATCAGCTTCGTCAGCTCCGTATTCGATCCAATCAACCGACAGCCATAGTGAATCTGCTCATCCGGACGCTGAAATTTCCGGACTACGACACCCTCCAGCTCCAACTGCATCCCCTCATCTGAAAATACAAGCGTCACCTTGTCTTTCAGGCAGTCCCGCAAATCGTCCTTTATTACGATCCCGAATCCATAATAACTGACATCGTTCACCATCGTTTCCTGCTCCGGGCGATTTCCAATCTTTGCCAGTCCATTGACTCCCATGCCAAGCCGGAACGCTTCTCTGCGATTTTTCTCAATACCTTCCACTTCGGTCGTGGCAATCTGAATCTGACGTCCTTTAAAAATCACAGTCTTGATCTGACAATCCGACCAGATGATCGGCTTGCCATTCGACTGGACATGATTCAGCTCAATCCTGATATCCGGAATAGAGAAATTGACGATCTTCTCTCCATGATGAATCACCTTGATCACGCTGCCAAAAGAATCCTGATGCAGGATATAGGTATCAAACTCCAGCCGTCCTTTTTTCAGATATACAATAACATGAAGCTTATCTCCGTTCTTTAATTCCTTGAGCCTCATCGATATGGCTCTCTCCCTTCTATGCTTTCTCCATATATCCCCAAAAATAATTCGCAACCGTTTCGCACCTTTGTCTCGGATTTTCATGAGGATAAAAACCTTGATTCTCCTATTATTACATATTTTTTCAATTTTTACAACTGGATTTTATTCTATT
>CADBUD010000109.1 GCA_902797785.1 uncultured Lachnospiraceae bacterium | reverse complement strand
GTGAACTACCCATTGTCTAAAGCCAATGGGCTTCCTGCTTCACAGACCTCGTAACCTACTATCTCCACAGGCGTTAATTCGGGCAGTCCCTGCCCTATGATTATTTCTTTATGCGATTTGCCTTAATCCTTCTGCCAGTATATTTTTTGCAGCATTAACATCTCTGTCATGCCCCGCACCGCAAACCGGGCAGATCCATTTTCTCACAGCCAAATCCTTTGTTTCTGCATTTTGATATCCACAGACGAAACACAGCTGACTGCTGGCATAGAATGTATCCACCTTGATATACATTCTTCCATTCCACTCTGCTTTATAACAAAGCTGCCTTGTCAGCTCATACCATGACACATCATGTATGGATTTTGCCAAATGATGATTTTTTACCATGTTCTTTATCTGAAGATTTTCTGAAACGATCACTTGGTTTTCGCTGATCATCTCGTGCGTAATCTTATGCAGATAATTCTTTCTGGTATTTGTTATCTTTTCATGGCAGACTGCTATCTGTTTTTTCTTCTTGTAATAATTTCTGCTTCTTTTTTCTTTATGCGCCAGCTGTCTTTGCAGCCTTTTTAGTTTTCGCTCATATTTTTTTATTGTTCCGGGATTCTCGTATACCTTCCCATCTGATGTGATACATAAATCCTTGATTCCAAGGTCTATTCCGATATTATGATCCGTATGTGCCATTTCTTCATGTGCTGTTTCTACCAGTATGGATACATAATATTTACCGCTTGGCACCTGCGAAACAGTTGCTGATTTTATCTGACCGGTAAATTTTCTGTGCAGCTTTGCCCTCACTTCCTTTAATTTTGGCAGTTTCACTTTCCCTCCCTCAAAATCTGCGGCGATGTTTCCATTTGTATGATTGGTTGTGTAAGACCTGTGGTTATCGTGCTTGCTTTTAAATTTTGGATATCCTGCATGTTCCTTAAAAAACTTCTGATAGGCAGAGTCCATATTATAAATGGCATTTGTCAGGGCGAATTTATCCACTTCTTTCAGCCATTCATATTCCTTCTTTAATTTCCTGTTACAATAATTGTTACAGTCTGTTTTACTGACAGACTTATTCTCTTTTTCGTAGGTTTCTTTACGGTAAGCAAGTGTCTGGTTATAAACAAAACGGCAACAACCAAATGTTTTTGCAATCTGTACCTTCTGTGCCTGATTGGGATATATCCTGTACTTATATGCCTTCAGCATTGACTATCACCACCTTTTTACCCTTGGTTTTCTATATAATTTCTCAGCATTTCTTCCGAAACATTTCCCACGCTACATGCAAAATACCCATCTGTCCAAAAGGTATGCTCCTTCCAAAATTGTTTCTGCAGATAACCGGGATATTTCTTCCAAACATGATATGTTGTATAGCTCTTCATCAGATTTACTATTTTACTGACAGACATCATCGGATCGGTTTCTATCATGTAATGGATATGGTCTTTATCCGTCTCCATATATCTGATGATAACATTATGTTTTTGACATATCTCATAAGATAACTGCTTGATATCATCAGATACCTTTTGTGACGCAAGCAGCTTCTTCCTGTATTTGCACACAAAAATAATGTGATACTGTAATAAATACTTGTGTCTGTTTTTTGATTTCCATGTTCCCATAGCGAAAGTATAGCACAAACCACTACTTTTGGCAACCTTAACCCACCGTCTAAAGCCAGTGGGATTGCGGTTGCCATTTTTTCAAGAAAATATTACGTTTTGCTTGATTTTTCTATAAAAATACTCTATTCTAATACTTGTTGAGTATTGTTTTTACCTATTAGCAACTCATGAACATAATAGAAAGCCGTTTATTCGTTACGATTCGCAGCCTTGCTGTTCATAGTAACAAAATGCACATACCGAAGGCACACAGAGTGCAAGTACTCCCATCAGCTGCGTTTGTGTGCATTAATCCAGCAGGAATCAATTTCAAAATGAGGATTTCCAGCGTGGATGGCATCAGCTATTTCGTTCATGCGTATCATCTTATAAGAATGGAGAGATAAGAAAATGAGTGCAAATGAAATGAAGCCAATAAAAGAAGGTAAGGTACGGGAAATTTATGATGCCGGCGATAGTCTGATCATGGTCGCAACGGATCGTATTAGCTGCTTTGATGTTATTTTAAAAAATACCATCCATAAAAAAGGAACCGTCCTGACCCAGATTTCCAAGTTCTGGTTCGATCTGACGGCTGATATTGTTCCAAATCATATGATTTCTGTTGATGTAAAGGATATGCCGGAGTTTTTCCAACAGTCCCGGTTTGATGGAAATAGTATGAAATGCAAAAAACTGACCATGCTTCCGATCGAATGTATCGTCCGGAATTATATCACCGGAAGCGGCTGGGCCAGCTATCAAAAAACAGGAAAAGTCTGTGGAATCTCCCTTCCGGAGGGCTTATTAGAATCCCAGAGACTTCCGGAGCCGATCTATACTCCTTCCACAAAAGCAGATTTAGGAGATCATGATGAAAATATCTCCTTTGAGCAAAGCATCGAGGTACTGGAAAAGGAATTTCCGGGAAAAGGAGAAGAATATGCTGCAAAGCTTCGTGATTATACCATCGCTCTTTATAAAAAATGTGCGGATTATGCGCTGACCAAGGGCATTATCATCGCAGATACCAAATTCGAGTTCGGACTGGATGAGACGGGACAGATCGTTCTGGGAGATGAGATGCTGACCCCTGACAGTTCCCGCTTCTGGCCGTTAGAAGGATACGAAGCCGGCAAATCCCAGCCGTCCTTTGATAAACAGTTCGCCCGCGACTGGCTCAAATCCCATGAAGGTGAACATGACTGGGAGCTTCCGGAGGAGATCGCTCAAAAGACCATTGATAAATATCTGGAGGCATATGAGCTGCTGACAGGTGCTCCTCTTTCCAAATAGGCTCCTGGCCTTATGTGCTTTCAGCGACCAAAATCCGTGCGCATCATTTTTATACCGTTAGCGAAAACCGGCAGCGGTTTTCGTTAACGAGTATAACATTCACTGTCAATAAAAAAGAGCTTCGTCGTGATACCCACGTCCGAAGCTCTTTTCTATATCCATTTGGTCGTCCCTCAGACCGCCTCACATACTCCGGCAAGCCACTCACGTTCTTCCTTTGTCAGTCCGTCTGCTATTTTTTGATATACCTCCCGATGGTATTCATTCAAAAGTCTTTTATCCTCTTTTGTCATCTGCTCAAAATCAATGGCATCCTTTTCAAACGGTACAAAGGTCAACGGTTCAAATCCCATGAACTGACCATATTCTGTCTTTTCTCTTTTTACACATAGAATCAGGTTTTCTAATCGGATTCCGTATTGTCCCGACAAATAAAAACCCGGCTCATCTGAGGTAATCATTCCTTCCTCCAAAACGGCATTTTGATCTGCTTCTTTTAAGATCCGATAGCGGAAGGCATTTGGCGGCTCATGTACATTCAGCAAATATCCCACTCCATGCCCGGTTCCGTGATTATAGTCACATCCCAGTTCCCACAATGGCTGCCTTGCCAGATAATCCAGGGATACGCCGCTGCAGCCATGTTTAAATTTAGCTGCGGCGAGACGCAGATTTCCGCATAGTACTGCGGTATAGTATTTTTTTTGTTCCTTTGTCGCTTCCTTTCCCAAAAGAATCGTTCTTGTAATATCTGTGGTTCCTTCGAGGTACTGCCCTCCCGAATCCACTAACAAAAAATTTCCCGGTTTCAAAGGTACGTTGGTTTCTTCTGTCGCAGAGTAATGCACGATTGCTCCATGCTCCGCATATCCACAGATGGTGTCAAAGCTCGGTTCCAGATAATGCTCACGTTCTTTTCGATATTCTTCGAGCTTTTGTGCCGCGGAAATTTCTGTCATTGGACTGCTGCCAATATTCTTTTTCAGCCAGTAAATAAACTTTGTCACAGCAATTCCATCCTGGATATGTGCTTTTTTTACATTTTCACATTCTATTTTATTTTTTTGCGCCTTCCACTTTGTTACCGGACAGAAGACATCCACAAGCTCTATTGTATCCGGAAATTTTTTCAGCGTAAGAGAATCTATGACATGTTTATCCACCAGCATCCTTTGATGCTCTAAAGGAAACGGAAGGTTTTCCACAAACTCATGAAATTCCGAATAGTTTTTCCACACAATCTCCTCGGTTTTCAATTTTTCCGCATCTTCTTTGTAAATGCATCCATCTCCGGTAAAGAGCCAGGCACGTTCCTGTGTGACCACAGCATAAGAAAAAAAGACCGGATTACATGGGATATCCTTCCCTCTCGCATTGAACAGCCAGGCAATGTCATCCAGAGAGGTCAAAAGAATGGCGTCGCTTTCTTCCTTTTTTAGTTCTTTCTGAAGTCTTTGAAGCTTTTTTGGGCGGCTCTCTCCAGCATACTGCTCCGAAAGAAGCCAGATGGAATGAAATTCCTGCGGCGGACGTTCCTCCCAGATTTCTCCTGGCAGATCTTTGGAGCCATCCATCGTGATTCCTTTTCTTTTCAGCTGTTTTTCCATATCTTCATACCATGCGGCAGAGACCAGTCTTCCATCCATGCCCAGAACCTGTCCCGGTCGCAGTGTTGTTTTTAAATATTCCGAAATTGTAGGAACCTTTTCTTCCCCGGAACGATAGAGCGTAATCCCACTCCCCTTCAGCTGCTCCTCCGCCTGAAGGAAATAGCGTCCATCTGTCCAAAGTCCTGCTTCCTTCCCGGTAATGACCAAAGTTCCCGCAGAACCGTCAAATCCAGAAAAATATTCCCTCGCTTTAAAATGTTCATGGATGTATTCCGAACCATGAAAATCATTTGTTGGAATATAATAGGCATCCATGTTCTCCTCCCTCATCCGTTCTCTGAGCCGTTCGATTCGTTCTTTTCTCATTCTGTTCCGCCTTTCCTGCGCATGATCGTGCACGAACCTGCTCGTACACTTTGCACCATTTGCGCATCATTTTTATACTGTTAGCGAAAACCGGCAACGTTTTACGTTAACGAGTATATATCTTTGCTGATAAGATCCTGCTAAAGCTTCCTTTTCCAACGGAGGAGCATGCGCGTATCCTTACATAATATGTTTTTTCCTTCGTTAGTTTTGACAGGACTTTTTTCACCTGTCCCGATTTGATCTTTATTGTCTTTGCTTTCTTGAACTTTTTATTCTTCGCGTATTGCAGCTGATAGTAGGAACATGGTGTCTTTTTCCATTTTACTGTCAGCTTTCTCCCGGAAGACGCCTTGCAAGACGAAAGAACTACCTTTGCCGGAAGAATCTTGATTGTCATGGTTTTCTCCGCCTTTTTATATTTTCCGGAGACTTCCGGTGCCGTAATCGTAATGACTGCTGTTCCCACGCCCTGAAATGTGACTTTTCCGCTCTGATTCACCTTTGCCACCTTGGTATTCGAGCTTCGATAGCTCAGGGCGGCATTCGGCACGGTCAAATTCTTTGCATTGATCTGCATGGATTTTTTTGAATACACCGTTTTTACCTTCTGCGAAGCAAGACTGATCTTCTGCTCTGACAGAACAGGTTCATTTTTTTTCAAAATTTGAAATGACACGATGCTGGTCAAGCCGCTGTAATTTTCTGTTTCCTTTACTTCTGCCTTGACAAAATAGATTCCGGCTGCCGTTGGATGCTCTTTGGTATATTCTCCCTCTCTGCTGAGAGAATACAAATAAACTGCCGTTCCAAATACTGGCTCTGCATAAGGCTCCGGCTCCTCACCAACGGTCAGATCCGTGCATTCTAAATTCATGACCCAGCTGTTATTTGCCTTCTGGATTTCAATGACTTCCATCCCTGTTTCTTCTTTGTATCCTTCTTTTGTTATCTTATAATACACCGGATATGTCCCGACATCTTTATATGATGGAGCCAAGGCATGGTAGGTATCCTGATCTGCAGCACGATAGGTGATGTTTGCTCCTTCTTCCGCTGTACTTACATAAATCCCGTGATATTCCCCGTCATATTCTCCACGGTAACCATCGGCAGTTACTGTAAATACAGCCAAATCCCCGAGCGCATCCGGATCCGTCTTTGAGCCTTCATCCGTTTTTG
>CADBUD010000108.1 GCA_902797785.1 uncultured Lachnospiraceae bacterium | reverse complement strand
TACTATTCACAGCTCCGCTGTTCATAGCAACAAAATGCACATACCGAAGGCACACAGAGTGCAAATACTCCCTTCGGTCGTATTTGGTGCATTGCTGCCCCGGATTTTCAAGCAAAATACGCTTGAAAATACCTTGCGGGATAACGGCTGTGAATAGTAACATGAAATAGTCTGCCGTTTGGTTCATGAGCCATCCCGAAACACACGAATCATCTCGTTGGTCAGACTGACTCCATCAAACTCCTCCGGCAGCTCTTCCCGTAAGAACCATCCGGCTTCTGAAAGCTCCTTCTCATCCATCGTAATCTCTTCTTCTCCGTCCAGCTCCGCAAAAAATCCGAACAACAACGTATCCGTGAAGGACCATGGCTGACTTTTGTAGAACCTAAGGTTCTTCACCTTTAATCCGACCTCCTCCATGACCTCCCGCTGCACAGTCTTTTCAATGCTTTCCCCAATTTCAGCAAACCCTGCTATCAAAGCATATTTTTTATATGTACTGTGTCCGCTTGCATACCTGGTCAGCAGAATCCGCTCTCCCTGTGTGACTGCCACGATCACACAGGGGGAAATCACCGGATAACGAAGCTTTTGACAGGCCGGGCACTGCATGGCTCTCTCCGTTTTATGTCGAACCAGCTTCGTTTGGCACCGGCTGCAGAACACTTCATTTTGATACCACCGGTTTAGTTGGCCTCCCGTTACACCGGCAAAACAACGGTACTGTGGAGCGCTCCGTCGAAAGATCTGCTGTTTTTCAAATCGCCCCTTCTCCCTCCATGGGCTATCCTTAAAGCTCCGATACGTTTTCTCATCCGCCTCCCAAATAAAATATCGTTCCTCATCTATCGCAAAGGCATAGCAGAACTGATCCTGCTTATGAGAAACCAGTTCTTCGAGTTCTTCATAGGCAAAGAACCCGATTTCCTCCTGCTGTCGGATCAAGCACATCCCTTCGTGATATACTAAAAGAATGTCCTCTTTTTTTATGTTCGTGTTTTGATATTCATTGTGAAACTGATGCGGAGCAATCTCCTGAATCATTCCCATCTCCGGCCTCCTTCTCTAACCCTGGAGTTTTTGGATTGCTGCCTGGATCCTTGCGAGGGACTCCTCTTTTCCTAAAATCGACATCAGCTCCGTTGCCCCTCCCGGCGTCATCTGCTTCCCGGAAACGGCGGTTCGAAGCGGCCACATCAACAATCCGGTCTTATAGCCTTTTTCTTTGCCGAATTCTGACAGCATGGAGAACAAGGCGTCATTGCTAAAATCCTCCTGGGCGCTCAGCTTTGGCAGAACCTCCGTCAAAATAGCAAGAGCTTTTTCCGGATCGCATTTTGATTTTTTATTATTGTACATGGAAATATCATATTCCGGCATAGCCTCAAAAAAGTCAATATGCTCTTTGATATCCGGGAAGATTTCGATTCTGGTCTTGACCATGGAAGCGATTTTTTTCAGATCCAGCTCCTTTGTTATGACCTCCTTCAGATAAGGCTCCGCCATCGTGTAAAAGGTATCCTCATCCATCGCCTTTAGATATTCCCCGTTCATCCATTTTAGCTTTACCATATCAAAGACGGCCGGAGATTTGCTGATATGATGGTAATCGAACGCTTCCACCAACTCTTCTAAGGAGAAAATTTCCCGGTTATCGGACGGGCTCCAGCCCAATAAGGCCACGAAATTTACGATTGCCTCCGATAGAAACCCCTGTTCGAGCAGATCCTCATAGGAAGAATGTCCACTCCGTTTGCTCAGCTTTTCATGCTCTTCATTCGTAATCAGCGGACAGTGGATATATACCGGCTCTTCCCAGCCAAACGCCTGGTAAAGTCTCGTATACTTCGGTGCAGAGGAAAGATATTCGTTTCCACGCACCACATGGGTGATTCCCATCAGATGATCATCTACGACATTCGCGAAATTGTAGGTCGGGTAGCCATCGGACTTGATCAAAATCATATCATCCAGCTCTGCATTTTCCTGAGAGATATCCCCATATATTTCATCATGAAAGGTCGTCGTTCCCTCATTCGGCACATTGGCCCGGATGACATACGGCTTCCCGGCAGCCAGATTTGCTTCAATCTCCTCTTTTGAAAGCTTTAGACAATGTTTATCATAGATCATGATTTCTTTTCCATTGATGTTCTGTTTCAGTGACTCTAACCGGCTCTTATCGCAGAAGCAGTAATATGCCTCTCCCTTTTCGACCAGCTGCTTCGCATACTTCAGATATAAGCCCGACTTGCAGCGTTCGCTCTGAATATACGGGCCGACCCCTCCGTCCTTGTCCGGACCTTCATCATGATTGAGCCCTGTCTTTTTCAGCGTGCGGTAGATGATCTGCAGTGCTTCCTCGTAAAACCGCTCCTGGTCCGTATCCTCGATTCTTAAAATAAACTCCCCGCCTTCGTGCTTGGCGATCAGATACGTATAGAGCGCTGTCCTTAAGTTTCCCACATGCATTCTCCCTGTCGGGCTCGGCGCAAATCTTGTCCTTACTTTTTTTGTTCCTGTCATCTTTGTTTCCTCCATTTTACCTTTTTTATAATGAGAGCTGTTTCTTCTCTCCCATCCACTCTTCTATTTTTTTCTTGAGCTGATGATGCTCTTCCTTTAAAAGCTCCGGATCTTCTGCCATCAGACGTTCCGCCTCCTCCGAGGCCTTTTGAAGAATCGCCGCATCCGTAAATACATCTCCGATTTTAAATTCCATTAATCCACTCTGACGGATGCCGAACAGATCTCCCGGTCCCCGAAGCTTTAAATCCTCACTTGCAATATAAAATCCGTCGTTCGACTTTTGCAGGGTTTCCAGGCGTTTTGACTGCTCCTGCCCTGACGTATTCAAAAAAATACAATAGGACTGGGCATCCCCTCTTCCCACGCGCCCCCGGAGCTGATGAAGCTGCGCCAGTCCAAAATGTTCTGCATTTTCGATCATCATGACCGTCGCATTTGGAACATTGACTCCGACCTCCACGACCGTCGTAGATACCAGAACCTGAATCTGATTTGCCGCGAACTGCTCCATGACTTCATTTTTTTCTGCCGGTTTCATCCTGCCATGCAGGATTCCGACGGTACAATCCGAAGAAAGCTTTGACCGCAAAACTTCAGCATAATCGAGCACATTTTCTCCCTCTGCCAGCTCGCTTTCCTCTACCAGCGGACAGATCACATATGCCTGATGCCCACTTTTGACCTGCTTTTCAATAAAGCGGTAGGCCGTATCCCGATACCCGGTTCCTACGACACAGTTTTTAATCGGAATCCTTTTAGCCGGAAGTTCATCCACGACCGAAATATCCAAATCCCCATACAAGATCACCGCCAAAGTTCGCGGAATCGGCGTTGCGCTCATGACCAGGATGTGCGGCATATGATTTCCCTTTTCGGAAAAGGTCTCTCTTTGACGTACACCGAACCGATGCTGTTCGTCAGTAACCACCAAAGCCAGATGAGCAAACTCAACCTTGTCCTGAATCAGGGCGTGAGTCCCAATCACAATGTCGGCCTCTCCCGAGGCGATTTTCTCCCTGGCTTCCCTTTTTTGCTTTTCTGTCATAGAGCCGGTCAGCAAAAGGATCGTAAGAGGAAGATTTAGATTTCCTGTCAGATTCTCTATCGACTCAAAGTGCTGTTTTGCCAGTACCTCCGTCGGAGCCATCATTGCTGCCTGATATCCGTTCTCCGCTGCCATCAACAGCGCCAGAACTGCCAGTATCGTTTTCCCAGAACCGACATCTCCCTGAATCAGACGGTTCATCACATGCTCTGAACGAAGCTCTTTTTTCATCTGATCATATACCCTTTGCTGTGCCTTTGTCAGTTCATAAGGAAGGGATGCCAGCAGTTTTTCCACATATGTATTTTGAGAAAAAGAGAATTCATTTTTGCATTCTTCCTTTTTCCCCTTCCACCGCCGGAGCATCAGGATAAACAAAAAAAACTCTTCAAATACCAGACGTTTTCTCGCCTCCACCAGCTTTTCCTTCGACTCAGGAAAATGAATCTGATGGATGGCAAAATTGTACTCTGCCAGGGAAAAACGTTCCCGAAGGTCTGCCGGAAGATCGTCCTTTTGATATTTCGTTTCCTCCAGAGCCTGACGGATACATTTGATCAGAAAGGAATTGGTCAGACCTTTGCAAAGCGCATACTTAGGGAGCATCCTTCCCTGAATCTTTTGATATTCTTCGACCGTATAATATGCCGGCTGCTCCATCTGCATATGAGCTCCCTTTTGGATACAGCGCCCCCGAAAAATATAGGTCTCTCCCGGCCGGAGCTTATTTCTTAAATAAGGCATCCGAAACCAGATGACCTCAAGACCTCCCCCTTCTGCCGATACGGTCCCGATCACGAGCTGCATTTTTCCTGTATTCTTGATCGACAGCGGGCGAACCAAAGAGCCTGCAACCGTATGAATCTCATTTTCTTTTAGCTGATCTGCCCGGACGGGAACTTCAAATCTCTCATAATCCCTCGGATAATAGGTAAGCAGATCGGCTACTGTCTGTATTCCTATTTTTTCAAAAAGAGAAGCCGACCTTGTGCCGACTCCCCTGATTAATCTCACATTATCTATATATTTCATATTGTACCATTCCCGGGAGAATTCTTCACTCTATTCTACACTGATCAGATAATAATAGATCGGCTGTCCGCCTTCATGCACCTCGATATCACAATCCGGGAACTCCTCTGACAAACGCTTCATCAGCTTCTCTGCCTCATTCTCAGAAACCTCTTCTCCATAATAGATACTGATCAATTCGGAATCCTCTTCCATCATTTTTTGAACCATTTCAAAGGAAACATCCTCTATTCCACTGCCGGAAGATAACAGTCCGCTATCACCGATTCCCATGATATCTCCTTTTTTGATCGGTATCTGATCGATCATGGTATCCCGCACGGCATAGGTCACCTGACCGGCCTTCACTGCGTCAATTTCCTGCTTCATCTCAGCTTCATTTTCCTCAGCGGTTTTTTCCGGGAAGAAACTGACTAAAGCTGTAATTCCCTGAGGTACGGTCTTGGTCGGTATCACACTGACTTTTTTGTCCGGATCCTGCTCTTCAATCAGATCCTTTGCCTGATTGGCTGCCAGAATAATATTTTTATTGTTCGGAAACAAAAATACGTGCTCCGCATGAATCTCTTCCACAGCCTTTACGATATCCTCAGTACTTGGGTTCATCGTCTGACCGCCTTCGATCACGACATCTGCTCCAAGATCCCTAAAAATCTCCTTTAAGCCATTTCCAGCTGAAATCGTCACAAATCCAAATTTCTTTTTTGGCTCTTCCTTCTTTTTATCCTTTTTCCGGTTCTGCTTTTTCTGCTCCTCAGCCAGCTTCATCGCATCCTTGAACAGCTTTTCCTGATGTTCCTGGCGCATATTGTCAATCTTCATTTTGGTCAGCGGTCCATAGGTCAGGGCTTTTGTGATCGCGACTCCCGGAGCATTGGTATGCACATGAACCTTGACGAGCTCTTCATCTGCCACCAATACAATGGAATCTCCCAAAGACTCCAAAAAAGAGCGAAACTCGTCCTCTTCCTCTTCTGAGAGCGCTTTGTTGAGCATAATGATAAATTCGGTACAATAACCAAATTTGATCTCAGCCTCCGTTTCCGCTGAAATCTTTGTCACTGTCATAGCCTGTTCCGGCTGCACCTCCAAGGTGATCTCCCTGCCATAATAAGCAGCAATCATCCCCCGATAGATTTCTACCAGCCCCTGTCCACCAGAATCCACGACACCTGCTTCCTTTAAGACCGGCAGCATTTCCGGTGTCTTCTTTAATGTCAGCTCCGCATGAGCAAGAATCTGTTCAAAGAACGTCCCCGGATCCTTTTGCTTTGCCTTGGCCAGCTCTGCCGCCTTTTCTGCCGCCGCCTTTGCCACGGTAAGGATCGTCCCTTCTTTTGGCTTCATTACTGCTTTGTATGCTGTCTCTACTCCGCGGGCAAATGCCTCTGCGATATCTTCTGAAGAAAGATAGGTCTTTCCTTTCATCACCCTGGTAAAGCCACGAAAGAGCTGGGATACGATCACACCGGAATTTCCTCTGGCACCTCGCAGGGAGCCAGAAGAAATTGCCTTTGCCAGCGTATCCATATTTATCTCTTGAATCGCAGAAATCTCTCTGGCAGCTGACATTACTGTCATGCTCATATTGGTTCCTGTATCCCCATCCGGAACAGGAAACACATTCAGCTCATTGATCCATTCTTTTTTTGCCTCTAAATTTTGTGCCCCACCCAAAAACATCTTTGCGAGCATCGGCGCATCAATAAATTTCCTATTTACATTCGTAGCAGCCACAATTGTTCCTCCTAATTTCGTTCCGCATCAAAAAAAGATGCTGTCTCTTCGCTTTTCATCTTAATCTATATAACGAACGCCCTCAACTAAAATCTTGATTTTTTCTACTTCCAGACCGGTAAACTCCTCGACCCGGTATTTTACCGATCCAATCAAGGTATCCGCAACTGCGGAGATACTGACACCATACGCCACGATGACGTGAAACTCCAATTTCAATCTATTATTTTCACAGCTTACGCGGATTCCATCCTTTAGGCTGTCCTTTTTCAATAAACGTACAAATCCATCCGCAACATTCAGTGAAGCCATTCCTACAATTCCAAAGCACTCTACTACAATTGAACCGGCATAGGTCGCAATCGCATCTGTATCTATGAGAACTTTTCCATATTTGGTGCTCATCTGTCCTTTCATGTTTTTACCTCCATTTAGCTGTATTTTTCTATTTGCAGCAATGCTGTCCCACACATGGTCGAATCGCAATCGGCTGTAAATAGGAACCAGTCATACGCTATTATACCCTTTTCCAGCAAAAAAAGGAATACCTTTTCCAACTTTTTTTAAAATATGCTTGCATTTCCCTTCTATTTCTGATAGAATAAGCCTCGGTGCAAGTTTTTATGCAAGGAGGTGCTGATTGTGGCTAAGTGTTCAGTTTGTGGCAAAAGCGTTCATTTCGGAAACAAAGTGAGTCATTCTCATAGAAGATCCAACAAAATGTGGAAACCAAACATCAAATCTGTTCGTGTAAAAGTGAACGGAGGTACAAAGAAACAGTATGTATGTACTGCATGTTTAAGATCCGGCAAAGTTGAAAGAGCATAAGTTTGAACGTTATATTAAGTACAATAGAAAAAAGCAGCAGATTTTTCTGCTGCTTTTTTCTATTGTTACGATTCACAGCCGCTATCCCGCAAGGTATTTTCAAACGTGTTTTTCTTGGGTGGTTACTATTCACAGTCCCCCTCCCGGCATTCGGATTTCCCGCTGCTTCGCATCTAGCAGGATGAAAAAAGATTATATCCCAGCAAGAATAAAATGAGCATCATCAATATTTTTATCAACGCATTAGGAATCACCGTTCCCAAAAGCATTCCTACCGCAATCCAGAACAAAATAAAGCCTGCCATCCGTTTCATATCCATCCCCTGTTCGGCAGGAGGTCTTATTGTATCATATGTATAGGAAACAAATTTATTCGTTTTCTATGGTGCCAAACACGAGGTGCTAAAAGCACCCTTCCTATTTCTACAGATCGCTTTTTTTCACCATCATTATGATGACAATCATTAAGATCACAGCAGAAATCCAAATCGTACTGGCATATCCATATCCATGTACCTTCCGAAACGTCTGAACCTGCATGGCGCAGGAAAAAGAAACCAGCACATTGGCGATCGTATGACCGTCTTTCGGCAGCAATCCCACAATAACTAGAAGAATAATTTCAAGAATCAGGACAATCTGCCTCCAATGGATTTTTTGGCTGCTCTTATATCTGCTTTCTATTCGTTCTGCCAAAAAAACACCTGCTGCAAACGACAAAAGAGGAAATAGATAATGCAATCCATTTCCCCACTTTCCAGACATGAAATTCTGACTCCTGTTTGACAGTGAAAATCAACGAATTAGGAAAGATATTCTTTATAGAAGCTTTCCAACCGGTCAAACGGAATCGCATCCTTTCCACCACCATCATATAAGTCAGTATGTACTGCATCCGGAAGAATAAGAAGCTCCTTGTTGTCTGTATATTTGCTGTCCTTTATCATCGCTGCATATGCCTCTTTCCCAAAATAGCAGGAATGAGCTTTTTCCCCATGCATAATAAGCACTGCACTGCGAATTTCGTTGGTATACTGAAGTATCGGCTGATTTATAAAGGACTCACATCCGATGACATTCCAACCGCCATTTGAATTTAATGACCTTGCATGGTAACCGCGGTCTGTCTTATAGTAGCTGTAATAATCCTTAACAAAGAACGGGGCATCCTCCGGAAGTGGGTCTACTACTCCACCGCCCAGCTTGTACTCTCCTGCTTTCAGGTCGCTTATCCTCTGGGCGCACATTGCTTTTCTCTTTTCATAACGCGCCTCTTCGCTATCTTCACTGTCAAAGTATCCTTTGGCGTTGACCCTCGTCATATCATACATCGTGGAAGCGACCGTTGCCTTAATCCTGGTATCCAAAGATGCCGTATTAAGAGCCATCCCGCCCCATCCGCAGATTCCAAGAATCCCAATGCGTTCTGGATCGACTTGATCATTTAAGGAAAGAAAATCAACAGCCGCCATAAAATCTTCTGTATTGATATCCGGAGAAGCCATGTATCTCACATTGCCGCCGCTCTCCCCCGTAAAAGACGGATCAAAAGCTATCGTTAAGAATCCCCGTTCGGCCATCGTCTGCGCATACAGTCCACTGCACTGCTCTTTGACTGCGCCAAATGGTCCACAGACAGCAATTGCCGGAAGCTTCTTGTCTTCTTTTTCCTTTGGAACATACAGATCCGCTGCCAAAGTAATTCCATAGCGGTTCACAAATACTACTTTGTCATGAATGACTTTATCACTTTTAGGGAAGGTCTTGTCCCATTCTTGTGTTAAATTCAGTTCTTCTTTTTTCATCATATATGGTTTCTCCTTTAATACGATTTTTCTTATTCTACCACAGACTCATAAAAATTGCACTGTCTTTTTTTATCCTATCTGCAAAACCTATCTGCAAAAAAACTTCACTGTCTCAGATTTCCTATCTCTCGCCTTTGGGAAACAGGGATATGTTTTTCTTAGGGCAGACCTGCATGCATCGCCCGCATCGAATGCATTCTCCCTCTGTCAACGGATCTTCCCCGATTTTTATCGAGACCGGACAATTCATTTTACAAGCCTTACAATTAGGAATACACTGTTCTTCCTTTCGTTTCAGCGAAAAGACTGGAAACTCCGGAAGCAGGGAAAATACTGCCCCCATAGGACAGAAAAATTTACAGAAGAATCGTTCCTCCCATGCCATTCCGATCAATAATAGGACAAACAGGACGATTGCCACCGGAAATTTCCCAATTGCAAAGTTTCCTGCTGTCAGCAAGGAAAAAATCGTCCATGGACTATTCTGTGTGACCCATCCGCCCTTTCCCAAAAAGCAAAGAAGTAAAATAACGAACAGCATGAGGTATTTACATTTCTGAAGCCACGGAATCCATGCCAATGGAATTTTGGGCAGTTTCTTTTTCGTTTTTTTTAAAAGAGCGCCAGAAAGCTGATAGATCCAGTCTCCCAAGGCACCGAAAGCACAGACCCAGCCGCAAAAAATCCTCCCCAATAAAATGGTCACTCCACACAGGACGAGAGTCCGAAGAACAAATGCCGACCAGGAAAGAGGTTCTCCCTTTCCCATGGCGGTGAAAACCTCTTTTACTCCATTAAACGCTTGGGAAAATAGGGATGCTGCAAAAAGAAAGCACAGAATCTGTACCGCAATTCTGCTCCACCTAAGAATTTTTCTTGTTCGAAGCTTTGGATTCGTTTTGTTTTTCATCTTTTTTCGTTTCCTTTATCTTTTTTTGCCTGTTCTAGGGCATTGGCTGTCGCCTCCATGATTCCATTAGAGGAAAATGTAGCTCCGGAGACCGCATCTGTCTCCGGCGACTGTTCCTCTACAATCGTTTCCAGCAGAGCCTTTGCCATATCCAGATATTCCGGCGTTTCATTTTCTGCTTCTTCGATTTCGACAGATGAAATCCGTTGGTCTTTTATGGTAACGCAAACGGTAATCTCCCCTCCAAATCCGGTGCCGGTTCCTTCATACGTCCCATCCTGGTATTGCCCTGCCTCCTGCTTTTCTGTGCTGGAAGCATTCACATCGGAGCCCTCTGCCGTTTGGGAAGTATTTGATTCGGATTCTTGTTCTTCCGGGGAATCGTTTTCTCCGGAACGCTCTTTGTCAGAAGAATCCATCTGTGAAAGTTCTTCCTCTTTTTTTTGAATTTCCTCCTCCATCTGCCTGGCCTCTTCCCATGCCAGCTCTGATTTCTGCTCCTCCTGTTCGTATGCTTCTCGTTGCGCCGCCCTGTTCTTTGCATAGCTTTGATAGCCAAATAAGACCGCCGCAATGAGAAATAAATTCAAAAGCTTGATGATAAATGATTTCATGCTTCCTCCCTTTTTTCATCATACGCCCTCGCATGCTGTGTTTTCTATATCATCGTTTTTTATTTTAGTGTTTTCTATTGCTCCATCATTATTTGCAGCATGATTGTTCTGTTTTGTCTCTTCTTCCTTTGTAGTATCCCCTCTTGAATCGCATTTGTCAATAAAAATTTCCCCGTCGTCTGTATTCCATGCGCTTTCCCTGACAGTATTTTCCACAGACTCGCCAAAGACATCCTCTTTCTTCTCTTCCTCTGCCTTTCCTTTGCTCTTCCCGGTCTCATTTTCGTCCTGAGCCCCGACTGCCTTTTCCATACCCTCACTGGCTACCTTTTCTGTACTCTCAACGACTGCCTTTTCCATACCCTCACCGGCTACCTTTTCTGTACTCTCACCGACTGCCTTTTCTGCATCCTCATTGACTCCATTTCCGGTGCTATTACCAGCCACATTTTCCGTATTCTCACTGTCTGCTTTTTCCGCATTCGCCTCCACTGCTTCCTCTGAATTTTCCTGCTGTATCTCTTTTTCTTCCAATGCCATTTTCAGAGCTTTCAAATAAAGAGAGCAGACTGTTTTTGAGGAACAGGTCGCCCCGGTCACTGCATCAATTGCATCCGCCGACTGCTTGGCGAGCAGCTGGTTCAAAATTCCTTCTGTTGTTTTTCCGCCATTGACCGCCTGCAAATAATAGCCTTTGTTGCTTTCATCCGTAGAATGAAAATTTGCCATGCCCGTCAGCTTTCCATCCAAAAAGGTCACATCTGCCGTCAGCTCATACGGTTCAAAATCTTCATATTCATCCGGGGAGCATGTGGCTGTTACGGTATAGGTTCCATCCCGTACGACCTGAGTATCCGAATCCACGTTCACCTGCTCCTTTGGATCGATCGGCTCTGTCGGCTCAATGTCTTTCGACTTGTCAGAATCCTTACTTCCGGTATTCTTCGTATCGCCAGAGTTTTCTCCTTTGCTATTGGAATCCTTGACCTTTCCCCCGTTCTTTTTTACTGCCTGAGTATAGGCATCCAGATAGGCTTCCATGATAGCTTCGGAAGAATAAGTCGCGCCACTAACGGCATCAACCTCATAGCTTTGGGAGGCCAGAATGCTCTGTGTCACCGGCTTCCATGCTTTTTTCCAAAATGCCTCATTCGCCGGATCCTCATTTCCTGTGATTTTTAATTTTTTTATAGAAACCGCTTTCCCGCCCTTGAATTTTACCTTGAGATGAATCGTATATCCATAGCGTTCACACTCAGCACTTCCTTCAAAGGTTCCATTTGCCGGCTCACCCGTTACCTGACTTGTTTCTTTTTTCTTTTTATCTTTTTGTTTCGTTTTCTTCTTTTTTTCCTCTTTTCCCGACGGTTTTTCTTCCTTCTTTGGTTCAGCTTCGTTTTCTCCTCCCGCCTGGGAAAGCGCCTGGATTACTGCTTGCTTGATCCCGTGGGAAGAATACGTCGCCCCACTGACGGTATCCACGTTCGGCGACTGAGCTGTCAGTATCCGGGAAACGATGGTCTCTCCTTTTTCATAATAGGATGGCGTTTCTCCTGAATGATCAAGGACTTGAATGGCTGATATTTTCCCTTCCAAAATCGTCACACTGACCCGAATCGTTCCTCCAAATCCGGTTCCACTTCCATAATAAGTCCCGTCCCTCCAAGTCCCACTTCCTGTATAGACAGAAACGGTAAGCGGCTTCTCTTCTGTTGGTTCTGCTGCCTTTGCCGATTTCTCCGTTGAACCTGTCAAGGCGTTTTTCACTGCTTCCTTGATTCCTCTGGAAGAATACGTTGCCCCACTGACCGCATCGACCTCCCAGGTCTGCATCTTGATCATTTGATTCGTTAACGCTCTGGCACGGGTAAAGAACGCATCATCATCCTGATAGCTAAGAACCTCAATTTTTGTGATCTGTGATTGCTTTACTGTGACCTCTACCGTCACATCTCCTTTAAATCCGGTTCCTGTCCCACGATAGACACCATCCTCATAGTGCCCTTCTGCTTTCTTTTCCTTTTTGGAATCTGATTTCTTCTTTGATTTTTCCTGCAGTTCATGAAAATCAACTGTCACTTCCTCTTCCGATGGCTCCCCATTCTCTTCCTGCTCTTTTAAAAGAGCCTCCTGACGCTTTATACTCTCTTTTTCCAGCTCATCTAGTTTTGCCGCCAAGACCTTTTCCTGCGGATAGTTAATTTCCGGAAATACCGGTTTTGTTGTTTGAAATCCTACAAGGGCTGCCGCTGCCATACCTGCCGCCGGCAATAAAAATAATCCTCTGCTCCACTTTCCCATAATTTCCTCCTATCATAAGAATGATGCTGAGCTTAAAAGTGCCATGCGATGAAATCACATGTGCACCTTGCACGAAAATCACAAGTATAACAAGAAATCATCCATATAGATTTTGGTTATGATTCTATATAGATGATTTCTGTTCGATTGTTACTATTCACTAATTTCCAGCTAAAAGCTCTTACTCTGCAACAGTTCCGCTTTATGGCTTCCCTGTTCCTTCTTTCTTATTTTATCTTTCCATTTTTTGTCGTCCACTTATTGCTGTATGTCTTCTTTCCTGAAGCCGTCTTGTATGCCCGAACCCTTACATACAGCTTTTTGCCTGATTTTAACTTAGACAGGGAAAGGGTCAGTTTTTTCGTTGTCTGCGTCTTCGCGCCCTTGAAGCTCTTGTTCGTACCATACTGAACCTCATATCCTGCTGCTGAAGACACCTTATTCCAACTGATCACAGCTTTTTTTGCTTTCTTAGAAACAATCTTTAATCCTTTTACATTATCCAGAGCACTGACCTTGGCTGCTTTTACGGTGATCGTGATGACCTTCGTAGCTGCCTTATAATTTGCTGTTTCTGCTGCTTTGATCGTAATCTTTGCTTTGCCCGTCGCATTTTTCACAAGGGTTACGACTCCTTTTTTCGAGACCTTTAACAGCTTTGTATTGGAAGAAGAATAAGAAAGTGTTCCATCACTGTTCGTCTTTGCTCCAAGAGAGAAGGAAGAGGTATTGGCGGTCTTGGTCATATTCGAAGCGGTGATGACTGCTGTTTTCTTTTCTGCAGCAGATGGCTGCTCCGGAGTCACCGGATTTGTCGGCGTTACCGGATTCTGTGGATTGGCAGAACCCGTGATGGTAAAGTTCACTGTCTTACTGCCCTTATAGTCTCCGATGCCACGAATTAAAATCTCTGCTGTTCCAGGATTTACATTGTTCTGATAGGCTACCGTAAAATCTGTCTCCTGGACCAGTCCTTCAATCGCCACCTCCGGCTTTAATGCTGCACCAGTGTATGCAAGACTGCTGTCAGTGACCAGAACCGGATATTCCGCAATATCTGCCTGCGGAGATAATACACTAGTGGAGATATCCGCATAGTTCTCACTGGATACCGTTACGGTATAGTTTTTATTCGGCACTCCCTTTTGAGTAAATGTCACAACACCGTTTTTAAGCTCCACTTCCTGCGCATAATAGGTCGTGCTCCGTCCCACCTTATAAGAAACAGAAATCTTTGGTGCCTTCAAGTCCTCTGGCAACTTGCTCAAATCTACTTTTGCTGACAAAAGATCCTCAGAGACCTCCGCTGATAGCTTTGCCTCTTCTCCTGCCTGCGGCTTGATATAGACTCCCTCCGCAAAGGTATATTCATAGGAAGCATTTGGCATCAGATAAATAATCTTATTGACAGTTTTCCCGATCAGCTGCTTCCCAGCTGCTGTGTCCGCATTGAAAGCAAGCTCATATGGCTGTACCCAGATTTCATTCATATACCGAAGTCCCACACGTGTTCCATCAGTTGTTTCAATAATAGCGCCCATGATATTGGAATTTACTTCAAAGCCTTCGTCTGAGCGAGTGTTCCGAATGTATTTCGTCGATGTTTCTGTAACATCCAGCTCATAATCCCCCCAATTCGAAGTCGTTTTTAAAGCCACCTTTGCATCATTTACTGTAATCTTTGCCTGACCAGTAACAACCGTCGCAGAATAGGTTCCGTTCTCTTGTAAAATCTTATATTGTGCTGTCGGTTCTGCCGGATTCTCATTCAATGTGATTGCCGCTGCTTTTTCATATACACTTCCCGGCTCAATCGTTCCTGCTTCCTTCTTTTCCTGCGCTTCCTTATAGAGCGATTCGCTTACTGCAACCGGAACATTTTTTACCCCCAGGATCTGGTAACCGTTCTCTGTCACCTCTGTCGTGTCCTCGTTCGGGAACATTGCGTTTTTCTTCGTCGTCGCGGAGGACATCGCATCATACTCTGCAATGGAGGTGTCTCCCGCATAATAATCCGTATAAGAAAGTGTCGCTGTTCCAAAAACAAGACTGCTATCCTCTGCCAGAACGCTTCCAGAGTCTGTACTCACCTCTGCCGTACTCTCTACTGCAAATGCAGGATTACCGCCAAAAGATACTGCTCCTACCGAAAATGCCAAGGCCATTGCTAAAAGTTTTGATCGTTTCATCTCTCTATTTTCCTTTCTATGTCTTATTCCTGAGTTATATAAGACTATCTTTGATTTGTTTTTTCTAACAGAAGTTATCTTAACATACTTTTTCTTTTTTTGTAAACCAAAAAGACAGCCGGTTAATGTTTGTTTTTTTCATTAACCGCTGTCTTCTTTACATTTTTGTTACTATTCATAGTCAATTAAAATCTGCACTAATTTTTCCTGTCTGGCATTCCAGCCGCAGGCTCTTTTCACTGCCGTTGGAAATTTTCTGCAGCTTCTCATTCCAGTGAAATTCTGCTTCTCCAATCCGAATCGAACCATTGCCACATCGTAATTTGTAATTATAATCCCTTGCTGTTCCGCCAAGTTCGAGTTTTACCGTTCCACTGTCACATTCAATCCTTGCCCGTGTGTGAATCTCTCCCCGAAAAACAAGGTTTCCTGTCTCGCACACAGCTTCGATCGTATCTGTAACGGTCTCTTCCAAATTCATTTCACCTGCTCCGACCTGTCCATAAAATGATCCTGCCACAAGACTTTTGGCATGAAGCATCCCTTCCCCAACGGAAATCACGGCCTGATTTGACATAACTGTGGTTTCAATTTCTGTCTTCCCAGACTCATTTTCGATACTGATCTGTTCAAAACGTATTCCCTTGGGAAGCTCCAGAGTCACCTTGCTATCGGAATTATTCCAGAACTCCTTGGAAATCATTTTGATTTCCAGCAAATCCTTATCCTGTCCAACAACAATTTCTTCTCTTTTTTGCCTTAGGCGAACCACTACCTGACTCCCTTCGCTCTCCACAATGTGAACCTGCCCGTTCCCCATCTCAATTTTTAACCTGGTCAGCTGAGCTGGTGAAAATTCAAAGCTTTCCTCTTTTGCTGTACCCCAGTCAAACAGACGTCCCCACTTCCAGTAGGGACTTTCCACCATATAAGAAAAACCGGCACCGAGCAAACTTCCCAAAAGCAGAAAGATAACTCCCGCAATCAAAAAAAACAATGCTGCCCGATTTCCTTTTCTCATGAACTCATCCAATCTGCGGTACCTCCCTTCTCTTTTCTCCCCTGAAAAAATTCCAAAAGCCAGACCAGCCGTTCCCAAAGCCAGGGAAGAAATCTGGTAAGATACAAAATCACCAGCGTTGCAGAGAACAATCCCACAGCTACCATAACACAGGATAAGCCCAGTAAGAACACAGCCTCCGGAATTTTTCCGCCCATCCATGCGCTGACTGCTGAAAACAGACCACCTACTCCACCAAAAATCCCTCCACCGGTCAAAACGAGGCAGAGCGCGCCCACACCTGCTGTCACAGCAACAATTCCGATTCCGATTCCCATAAGGAGCTTCCCGGCGAAATCCCGTTTGAATATAAGCAGGAGAAGGAAAAGAAAAAGAACAGCAAACTTCCAATCAAACGCTTCCCGATTCCATGTCGTCTTTCGTGTTTCTTTTTCCGGGAACACTACCGGTTCCGAAGTTTCCGCTTCTTCGTCCCGTTCCGGAACAATTGGTTCTTCCTTCCGTTCCGGAACAATTGGTTCTTCCTTCCGTTCCGGAGCAATCGGTTCTTCCTTCCATTCCGGACCAATCGGTTCTTCCTTCCATTCCCCGATTGTATCCTCATCTAACAACAAAAAATTTTGAACATAAGGATGGCTCTCTTCCTCTTCAAAATCATCTTCAAAATTATCTTCAAAATCAAAATCAATGACTTCTAATTCAATTTCTTTTTCTAATTTATTTTTTTCCTCATATGAATCAGACTGCGTCTGCTGTTCTTTTTCCTCTTCCAGCATTCCCTGCATAATATTTTCTGCCACATCACGAGGCGGAGCCAGTACCTCAAGCCCCTGACCTTCTTCGACCAGTTTTTCCAAATATTCTCTGCAGTAAGAAAGCGCTTCTTCCCTTTCTTCTCTTGGAAGATCCATAAGATAATACTCCAGCTCCTCCAGATATTTTTCCTGCTCCATTGTTTCTCCTTCTCTATTTCCCTAAGTTGCACTGGATTTTCGTCGCCGAATATATTCCCCCGCCTGTATAGGAGTGGTACAACGTTACCATTTTATTCATCGATATTAACTAATGTTAAAAATCAATATTATAAAATGTTCATTAGTCAGTATCACTTACGCAACAC
>CADBUD010000107.1 GCA_902797785.1 uncultured Lachnospiraceae bacterium | reverse complement strand
TATTGACGGCAAACGTGAAATCTTCCTGCAGGTTGGTGCGGAAGCCGGCCATCTCATGGGTATACAGCTTCCGGATATCGACAGCAGCCTGGTTGGTCTGTCGTCTGTAAGCGTAATGACGGATGCCAAGGCGCAGTCGTCCATAGGTTTTATAAAGAATGGTCTGGCTTACGTGAGCGAGGAACGGTCCCGTATGGGAGCTTACCAGAACCGTCTGGAGCATACGATAAAGAATCTTGATAACGTAGTGGAAAATACCACGGCTGCTGAATCGCAGATTCGTGATACCGATATGGCCGAAGAGATGGTGGAATTCTCAAATCAGAATATTCTTGAGCAGGCAGGCATGTCGGTTTTAAGCCAGGCCAATCAGCAGAAACAAGGGATACTGAGCCTGCTGCAGTGACCATTGGAGCGGTAAATCCATCTTAAAATGCACCTCATGTTTAGTACAAAAAAACGGATGGGCGCATTTTTTTATGTTAAAATACAAGTATGCTGAAGTAAGTTGTTTATTTGTAAAATGGGGATATGAAGCATGAACTACGCATTGTTATTATCAGGGGGAAAAGGACTGCGGACCGGCAGCAGCATGCCGAAGCAGTATGTTACAGCAGGGGGATGCATGATGGTGACATACCCGCTGGTAATACTTCTTGAATCTGATTTCATAGATAAGGTTTATATTGTGTGCGAAGAAGAGTGGAAAGATGCCATTCTGGAAGATGCAAAGAAAAAAAAGGCTGATATCGGGAAAATATCGGGATTTGCGCAACCGGGAGAAACGAGGCAGCTTTCGATACTAAACGGCCTGGAGCGTATTGGGGCGGATAATAGTTCTGCTGATGGACAGTCAGATACTGTTCTGATACATGACGCTGCAAGACCAAATCTGACTAAGGAGCTTATCAGACGGTGCTATGAGGGACTTGATGGACATGATGGTGTGATGCCTGTGCTGCCTATGAAGGATACGGTATATATCAGCAATGATGGTAGGGAGATATCGGAGCTTATTGACAGGAAGCTGCTCTATGCCGGGCAGGCTCCGGAGCTCTTCAGACTTAGGGCATATCTTGATGCGAATAACCGGCTTTTGCCGGACAGGATATACGGGATAAACGGCGCCTCTGAGCCGGCGGTGCTTGCAGGGATGAATATAGCAATGATCCCGGGAGATGAGAGGAATATAAAGGTCACGGATGCAGCTGATCTTGAGAGATTTGTTAATCTGCTGTAACATGCTTTTGGTGATGAAAGTGGCTGAACGGTCATGGTATATGGCTATTTTCCTGTAATGGTGGAAGGCCGCACTTTGATAATTTCATACTTTACATTAGGATAAATCCGTGATATTGTATCCTTACATTTCTGGAGAACATATCAGGATATTTCATCCGATTCTCCCATGAATTGCGCTTGTAACTGCTGTACTCAGAACTTATAATGAAAGGAGAAAAGGGTGGAAGAAAAAATCAATAAAAACGGAAAAGACCGGCTGTTTTGTTTTATCTTTGGAAGGTCAGAAAACAGGGCTTGGACATTGTCGTTGTATAATGCAGTGAATGGTACGGAATATACGAACCCGGATGATGTGGAGATTACGACCATGGAGGACTGCATATATATGGGGATGAAGAATGATGTTTCGTTCATTATAGACAGTGACATCAGTCTTTATGAGCACCAGAGCAGTTTTAATCCCAATATGCCTGTCAGGCAGCTGATGTATCTTGGGAGGCAGTATGACAAATATATAAAAAAGACGGGACAGAATGTTTACGGTAAGAAACAGATGATACTTTCGGTTCCGAGATTAATCACCTTTTATAACGGGATAGATGATGTTCCAGACAGAATCTTGAAACTGAGTGATTCATTTCCTAAGGGGAAAAATACAGATAAGTCAGATGTAGAGGTGTCGGTGCATATGTATAATATCCGGCCTCAATATAAAAGCACTATTGTAGAAATGTGCAAACCATTGGAAGAGTATTCATGGTTCATAGAAAAGGTTCGGGAATACAGAGAAAGCATGGAAATAGGAGCAGCGGTTGACCTGGCGATTTCGGATATGCCGAAAGAATTTGGTATTCGTAGTTTTATAGAGCAGCATCAAGCGGAGGTAAGAAACATGTGCCTTACAGAGTATAATGAAGCTGAAACAATGCAGATGTTTAAGGAAGAAGGCAGAGAAGAAGGAAGAGACGAGCATTTGATTGGTCAGATCTGCAGAAAACTGCGCAAAGGAAAAAGCGTGGTGCAGATTGCGGATGAACTGGAAGAAGACGAGGTGCGTGTAAAGGCTATATGCGATGCTGCGGAAGCGTTTGCTCCTGACTATGATGAAGAGAAGGTTATAACGGCAGTAGGGATTGGTGCGCTGGCATGAGTGTGAATCCTATACATAAAAAAGAATGGTGAGAATCCTGACGTGAAGTGTGAGTGCTTTGTGTCGGGATTTTTGTTGTAACCACAGTAGGGAAAGTATTGTTTAAGATACCTGCTACCAAGGCTTCGCAGGGGGAAAAATGTCGACGAAATCGTAGACTTTTGTGGCTATCCGTATGAATTGGTGAAGAAGACTGAAGAGGGCTTTCTGGTAGATGCATGATTGTGTGTCGCAAGACGTCTGATGCCAGGGCCTGCAATGCGGTGGCGTTTGTTGTTGATGATGACGGGTACCAATGAGATCTGTATAGTGTCCCGGCAATGCGCGGTTAATAATTGACCCCAAAATGCCGATAACAAATTTAGGGTATTTTATATCAAGGCTGCACTTTGATAATTTCATACTTTACATCAGGATAAATCCGTGATAATCTGTTCTTACATTTCTGGAGAACATATCAGGATATTTCATCCGATTCTCCCATGAATTGCGCTTGTAACTGTTGTACTCAGAACTTATAATGAAAGGAGAAAAGGGTGGTTGAAACTGAGTGATTCATTTCCTAAGGGGAAAAATACAGATAAGTCAGATGTAGAGGTGTCGGTGCATATGTATAATATCCGGCCACAATATAAAAGCATTATTGTAGAAATGTGCAAACCATTGGAAGAGTATTCATGGTTCATAGAAAAGGTTCGTGAATACAGAGAAAGCATGGAAATAGGAACAGCGGTTGACAGGGCGATTTCGGATATGCCGAAAGAATTTGGCATTTGTAGTTTTATAGAGCAGCATCAAGCGGAGGTAAGAAATATGTGCCTTACAGAGTATAATGAAGCTGAAACAATGCAGATGTTTAAAATTGAAGGTATAGAAGAAGGTGAAGAACGGCAGCTGATTAAAATGGTCTGTCGGAAACTGCGCAAAGGAAAAAGCGTGGTGCAGATTGCGGATGAACTGGAAGAAGACGAGGTGCGTATAAAGGCTATCTGCGATGCTGCGGAAGCGTTTGCCCCTGACTATGATGAAGAGAAGGTCATAACGGCAGTAGGTATTGGTGCACTTGCATGAGCGTAAATCCTATACATAAAAAAGAATGATGAGAATCCCGATGTGAAGTGTGAGTGCTTTGTGTCGGGATTTTTTGTTATACACAGTAGGGACAGTAAGGCTTATTGAGTGCAAGATGTTCATGCTTTGTTTTTGGGGAAAAATGGATGGTTTTGTTCACAATTTGTTTAAGGTACCAAAAGTGATATGTTGGATTAACTGATCTTGTGGCGGGTTCAAGGTACCTGACACCAATGTCTGAAAATTAGTTCACAAATAATTCAAAGTGATAGATAAAAGACTTAGGAGGAAAAACTTTGGAAATGAATAATAGTAATGAAGAAATAAAAATTTCTATCATAATGCCATCTTTTAATGTGGTGAATTATATTCGTGAATGTATGGATAGTGTTGTAAATCAGACGCTGAAAGAAATAGAAATCATTGTTGTTGATGCAAATTCGACAGATGGTACTTTTGAGATACTGAAAGAGTATGAAGCAAAGGATAGCCGTGTTCATATTCTTATTGATGATAAGGCTAGTACAGGCTATGCAAATAATAAAGCAATCGATTTTGCAAAAGGAAAATATATAGGTATTGTAGAAACAGACGATTTTATTCGTTTAGACATGTATGAGAAATTATATCAGATTGCAGAGGATACTGGATGTGATATAGTCAAGGGAGATTATGACTCCTTTTCGGGGGATGGGGATAAAAGAAGATATGTAAAACATCATTTGGCACCTACAAAAGCATATGACAGAGTTCTATATCCGAAAAAGGATAATGAGATTTTCGAATATGTAATGTTTAATTGGGCGGGTATTTATAATCACAAATTTCTCATTGAAAATGACATAAGACATCAAGAAACAAAGGGGGCATCGTTTCAGGATAATGGTTTTTTCTTTTTGGCGTATTCTTATGCTGAAAAGGTTTTCTTTGTGAGGGAATCATTCTACAGATATAGAAGGGATAATCCGAATTCATCAATAAACAATCCGAATAAAGTATTTTGTATGTGTGATGAATATGATTTTATAGAAAAGAAACTAAAAACTACATCTGATGTTTGGGATAGAGTTAAGTATCCATATTTAAAAAGAAGATATGGGGCTTGTTCATGGACATTAAAAAAAGTAAAAAAGGACTATCGGGATGATTTGATTGCACGAATGCAGGCAGATTTCCAACGACTAATCAGCTCTTATGATGAGATTGATTTGATTCAGTCCAAAAGAGAGTATCAGGAAGAAATGAAGGCTTTGTTATATAACCCCGATGAATATAAGAGTATTGTTTTTCGTAAACAGGAGAGGTTTGAAACAAATATATGCAGATTAGTTAAATTACTTCAAAAGTATAGAGTGATTATTGTTGGTTGTGGGGAGCGTGGGACGAGATTGGAATGTATTCTTCATTCGAGGGGAATCATGGTTGCTACATTTGCAGATAATAATGCTTTACTGAGTGGTGAGAATTGGAATGGAATAAGTGTACTTCCTTTAAGTGATGCAGTAGAGAATTCTGAAAACGATTATTATGTTATTACTCCTCAAAAAGAGAAGAAGAGAATAAAAAAACAGCTTTTAGAATTAGGAGTTAATAACCAAAACATCTTTTTTTATAACGAGTCATTTTATGTTTGGGATTAGGAGGGGCTATGTGGTTTATTAATCCATTTTGCAAGGATGGGAAATTGATGTTCTTTGAGGGAGAACATAACGCAATACTTACATATGATTTTGAGCTTGAAAAAACCGTTTATATTTCCAGTGTGCCGTGTGAACCGTTTAATGGATTTATGAGGTACAATGTCTCATTAAAGAAAGACAATAGAATACTTGTTGTTCCACAATATGGAAATTCATTGCTTGTTTATGATCTTCAACGTGAGAAGTGGGAGAAGATTTGTGATGTGAGCGAAGACCTTAAGGGAAAAGGAAAATATGTATCGGCTATTGCAATAGATGGGTATGCAGTATTGATACCATGGCATCAAAAAAGTGTAATTGTATATGATTTCGATGAAAACAAAGTTAATCATATTACTGGTTGGTATGAAAACGTTGTTTCTGCGGAAGATGATCGAGATGTGTTTGCGGGTAATGCATTTTGTAACGGAAGTAAGGTGTATATTCCGTTTTGTGAGTATTCTGCTGTTTTAGTTATCGATGTAAATAAAAAGGATTATCAAATAATTCATTTAAGTGTCATTG
>CADBUD010000106.1 GCA_902797785.1 uncultured Lachnospiraceae bacterium | reverse complement strand
TTCCGGCAGGTCTTCCGGAGGAGGAAGCTTTGGACCGGGAGGAAGTTCTTCTGGAGGGCAGACTGGAACGACATCCACGAATAGCTATTCCCTGAATATTTATGGTGGAGATTTTTATGTAAATTGTAATGGAGATGGTCTGGACTCCAACGGAAATTTAAATTTAAAGGGCGGTACTGCAACCGTACTGTCTCAGGCACAGGGAGGAGACAATTCTCCATTGGATTCCGATGGGACACTTTTGATTGATGGAGCAGTTGTTTTTGCAGCTGGTACAAATCCGATGAATGAATCACCGGCTTCTTCCAGTCAGAAATATACAACATCGACCACGGCTTATTCAGCAGGAAGCATCATCAATGCGGTATATAATAATAGCACTGTTTATACAGAAGCCTTGACTAAAAAGACCAATTATATCCTGTATTCTTCCCCGGCAGTTTCATCCAATGTGACGCTAAAAACCGGAACCATCGATACATGTAAGAGCAATTCATGGAAGCATAACTGGAATCAGGGAAACCAAAAGGATGATACTACCATTGTTTATACCTGTCAGGATTGTGGAGCCACAGAGTTCAAGAGCCTTGCAGCATCCGTCGATGCTTCCTGCAGTGGTCATGAAACCTCTGGTTCAGATTCCACTGATAGCGGAACAGAAAATGCAGATTCCTATACAGCAACATTGGTAACGGATGGACATGCGACCGTAGATATTTATTATACCCAGGATTATACCACTGCCTCGGAGACAGAGGTGACGTCAGCAGTGGCGAGGGATGCTTCAACAGGACTTGTTGATGTGAGCGGAAGCGGTCAGATCAATTTAAAAGTAACTTGCGAAGAGGGATATGTGATTCGTTCTGTAGAAGTTACAAAAGGCAGCTATAATGCAGTGAAAAATGTAGATAGCGGTATTTATAGGATAACCAAAATAGCCAGTGACCTGACGGTAGAGATTACAACGGAGGAAGGGACAGCAGAGGAAACCCAGGAAGAATTGACAGAGTACACGGCTGATTTTGTCACAGATGGACAGGCAACAGTAGACGTATTTTACACACAGGATACAACATCTGCCTCAGAAAAAGATGTCACGACGGCCATTGCCAGAGATTCGGCAACAGGTGTGGCAGATATCAGTGGAAGCGGTCAGATCAATTTCCGGGTCAACTGTGCAGAAGGATATGAAATTGATGGAATTTCAATCAAGGGAACATATACCAATCTGAAAAATATCAGTGGAACAATTTACCGCATTACCAAAATAACCGGAAATCTGACGGTTACGATCACGACAAAAGCATCGTCTTCGGTGGAAGAGGCGGAAGATACATCAGAAGGTTTTACGGCGGCATTTGTCACAGATGGAACGGCAGAAATTGATGTATATTATACACAGGATACGACAGTCGCTTCGGAAACAAATGTTACATCAGCAAAAGCACGTATCTCTTCAACGGGGGCAATCGATGTCAGCGGAGAGGGTCAGATCAATTTTAAGGTAACGTGCAAAGAGGGATATGAAATAGAAAAAGTTGTTGTTGACGGAGGCTATAAAAACTTAAAAGAACTGGGGAATGGAATCTATCGCATTACCAAAATAACAGGGAATCTGACGGTTACGATCACGACAAAGGCATCCGCTGCCGATGCAGGAAGTGAAGGGGGGAAAAGTGAAAACACAGGAAGCGAAGGTGGCAGCGCCGGAAGCGAAAGTGGCAGCGTCGGAAGTGAAAGTGGAAACACAGGAAACGAAAGTGGCAGTACTGGAAGCACGAAAGAGAATGCCAATGGAGAAGATGGAACGGCATTGGGAACAGGAGCATCCGCTGCAGCCGCAGAAAAAACAATCCTTTCTTCTTCTGCGACAACGGATCTGTCCGGCAGTGTATTTAGAAAATTATGCCTGCATACAGGAAAGGTGACAAAAACTTCTATAAAGCTGCAATGGAAGAAATTGAGCAAAGCTGTAAAATACGTGGTCTATGGAAGAAAATGTAAATCCACCGAAGCCTTTACCAAGCTTGCTGTTGTAAAAAAGAATTCTTATAAACAGACAAAATTAAAGAAAGCAACCTATTATCAATATCTTCTGGTTGCTTTAGATAAGAACAATAAGGTAGTATCGACCTCAAAAATTGTTTTTGCAGCAACAAAGGGAGGAACAGCAGGAAATCCTTCTTCTGTAAAGACAAAAGGAGGAACAAAGATCACATTGAAAAAAGGAAAGACCTTCCGATTAAATGGAACTATGGTAACATCAGCAAAAAAGGTTGTGAAATATCGTGCCGTCAGCTATGAAACAAGTAATACAAAAATCGTAAAGGTATCCAAAAAAGGTGTGATGAAAGCGAAAAAGAAAGGAAGCTGTTATATCTACGCCTATGGACAGAATGGAGCATATAAGAAAATAAAGATCACCGTAAAATAAAAATCACCGTAAAAATCACTGTAAAATCACGATAAAAACTCACAACGAAAACCCTCCAAAAGACAGGAATGAAGTTCATAGATGATATCTTTTGGAGGGTTATGCGTTATGACTTTATAATCTAAATTCTTTATGCCGACAGTTCGATACTGTCCGCAATATAATACCGATATCCTTTCTTTGTACAATATGCCTGAATCTTCTTTTTTAGATTTTTATCTTTGGTATATTCCAGAAAATAGACATCCTTCCCACATTTTTTGACCAGGGCGGCATAGCGTTGGAAATATTTCCGCTCAGATTTTTTGTTTTTTCCGAAATTATTTTTCTCCCAGTTGATTTTAGAATACACGGTCTCCTGATTGACCCCATCTAAAATCCCATCCAGAGTCTTATACTGTTTGGCACACTTTGATACATAGACATCTCCACCATTGATGACCACATAGAGTCCTATTTTATGAAAAGATTTTAAAATTTTGGTCATGCCGTGAAAAATATCTTCTGTTGGATAATGGTAATAGACGTCGGCATTATCGACAAAAAGACCATCGATCCCTTTTTTTTGGAGCTTTCGGGCAGTTTTGATACAGAAATTCTGCCATTCTTTCGCGGAAACATCCATCCAATATTCCCCGTCCCAGTTCTCATAGGCATCCAGGGCATACTTTTCATATTTATGATAATAGGGACGAAACTCCTCGATCGAACCGGGATTGATATAACTGTATACAACATGTCCATCTTTTTTTAATTTTCCAATCTGTTTTTTGGAAAAATACTGTGCATCAATCACAATGATTCGATAGTCTTTCATTTTAGCTATGTCCTTTGGATTGGCATTAAGGAAAACGCCATATTCATATTTTTTTTCAATTTCCTTCGCCTCTACCTTTCCAAGGGTTGTGAACATAGCTATAACGGCGAACAGGCATAAGATGAAACGATAGATTCGTGTTTTTTGCATAGTTAACCTCCTTTACAAATAGTGATTTTTCTTTTCTGTAGGATATGCTGTTACTATGAACAGCGAAGCTATGAATAGTAACGATATGGTGCTGGAATGCCTTCTGTATCCAATCTGAGTTTATAAAACTTATGAAGCCATTCGGGCTGATCTGGAGCTGTCTCTGATATCTTGTAAAGTGTCCGTTTGCCGACTCGTCTATCAAGTATAGCGAACATTCGAATCAAAGGGTCTTCGTCTACAATGCTTTTTTGAATATTCAGATTTAAGTATTTTTGTATAGTAAAAGGGATATCGAATGAATCAACGATACCATCATTAACGGAAATCATTCGAGCCTCATCTTCTACTGAAGAATTAACTGCAGAATATAACATTTCCCTGCCTGTCCATTCTCTTGGCGGAATGCTCCGCTCCTTTTTGATTTTCTGTGCAATCTGCGAGTAGTTATTTTCATTGTAAGGACATGCCTGAAATATTTCCTCGCCATCCACGCGCACAGCAAACCTACCATACTTGTCAGGAGCCTTGTGATATATCGTGCGAAAATACTGCACCCTGCCATGCAGTTTCTCGCACAGCAAGTCTTGTTCCAATCGTTTTTTTATACGACTCCA
>CADBUD010000105.1 GCA_902797785.1 uncultured Lachnospiraceae bacterium | reverse complement strand
TTAGTGCACACAAACGCGATAGGAAGGGCGCTTTCAGCGCCTCGCGTTTGGCGCAATAGGAAACGAATAAATTCGTTTCCTATAACTTTATTCTTTATTCATTTGTCGAATCCGCCTTGCCAGCTTTCGATAACGGATTATCGCATTAACACTGCTTAAGGACATTAAAATCATATATTTCATTGGACGAATGATACCTGAATGCATCGCTTCTCCTTCTGTCCGCTCATGCATGATTGCCGGGACCTCTTCCACACGGTATCCCAAGAAGATCATCTGCAGAATCATATTCAAATCCGGATAACGGATATCGAACCATTGAAACTGGGCATATTTGGAAAATGCTTTCCGGCTCAGTCCCTGCAGTCCACTGGTCGGATCGGTAATGTTGTCCCCCGTAAAGATCCGGATAATCTTTCGAAACATCCAAATGGCGAACAAGCGAATCTTTGACTGCTTAAACGATTGAGAACCATTCAAGTATCTCGAGCCAATCACGATATCCGGTTTTCGCTCCGATTGAAGTGCTTCACTGATTCTTTCAATATTTTCTATATCATGCTGCCCATCTGCATCCATTTGAATCAGAAACTCGTACTCCTTTTTTTCTGCATATTTATATCCGGTCTGCAAAGCAGCTCCATACCCCATATTAAAAATCTGCCGGATTACCTTGGTATGACACTCCTCCGCTTTTTCTCTGGTATGATCTGTGGAGCCGTCATCAATCACCAGAACATCACAGTATTTGATGAATTTGGACTGATTTAATTTAGTCAAGACAGATACAATATTTTTTTCTTCATTATAGGCCGGAATCAATATCAATATCTTTTTTTTCACACATCTTTCCCCTTCCTGTCAGTATCTTTTTTTAACTTTCCCTTTCCTGATTCCTGTACGAGAATCCTTCCCAGCTGATATGGTACTTCCCACAAATAGGAAAACAATAGGATAAAGCAGTAGGAAAGAACCATATTTGACGGAATCATTACCATCATAACTCCGCATAACATTCCCATAGCAAGATGAAAACGGCTTTTGCTTTCTTCTCTTTGCAGAATCCATCCGGAAAGACCAAATGCTGCTGCATTAGCGAATAAAATCACAAAAATTTTTCTTTCTACTCCATCACCTGAATTCGTCAGAAAATCACTTTGACTGCGGAATGACATCCCATTTGTCAAAGCAAATGCACCAGCTGCTCCTGTCACTCCGGCTGCTAAAATTTTTAGAATGGCCCCTCTGGAAAAGACTTTTGGAATGGATAAGACAAGGACAAGGATTCCTCCTGCCGCTAGACAGCCCCCTAATCCGTTCTGGACAGAGAGAGCAACAAAAACACAGAGGCCCATTGCCAGGACATCGCAGGCTTCATTCTCCCAGACAGCACAATAAAGAAAATAAAAAAATAGCAGAAGAATGGCAAACGCATATTCCAACTCAGCACGTTCCGGTGAAATTCCCCACAGCCTTCCTATGGCATATTCCATTCCCAAAAACGCTGCCAGAGAAAAGATAGGAATCCATCCTCCATCAGATAATTTTGCAAAAATAAAATATACTACAAATCCCAGCAGTAACCAGGAGACCGCATACATTTGTGCTTCTTCAAAGGAAAGTCCGGAAGGATAAGCAAAACAAATCAGACGAACGATTTCCCTAAGACCGCCCTCTAATTGTTCTCCTCCCATAAGCTCCGGCTGTCTCTGCAAAAAATCTCCCTGCCATAATCCTGCAAAACAGATTCCTGCCAATCCAAGTAGCTGCAGTTTTTTCCCATGCAGCAAATGCCCCAGGGTCTTTTTTATTTTTTGCCTTGTCTTCACAAGAAAAACCCTTTCTCCGGTCTCTCCGCGAATCAATCCTGATATTTCCGATGCAATACATTGGGAAAGCTCTTTATTCTTTTTGAAGCCAAACACCAACCGAAGCAGCAAAGGCAGGAAAAACAGGGAAATCCATGCTGCCACAGCAGATTCCTCCCCCAGCAATGCCAGACACCGGGATGCCAAAAGAACATAGGCATTGGAAGCTGCCAGATAAAACAACATCCGGTAATCCAAAGCCTTCTTTTTCACAAGAGGTTTCAACAGCAGACCCGGATAAAAAATAAAACAGAACCAGTAGGCTGCCATCCACTCTAATTCTCTCAACAAAATCACATTTTCCATGGTCGATCTATCCTTTTTATTTCAGATCCTGTATTTCAAACAGTTCCTTCTGATATTAATCGATTTCACGCATTTCGGCGATCAGATTATTTTTTTCAAGACGCTCTATTACAATTTCCGCATCATGTTCATTCGATGCCGTCAAAAGAATGCAGATTTTTTCTCTGTCACCAATTCCCACGATATCGGTATCACGCACCAATCGGGAAATCAGTTCCAATTTCCAGAAACCATTATTCCAGTCAACCGATTCCTGAAGCTCCAGCAGAGCAAATTCAATCACTCCGTGATCCCTGCCCTCAAGATACATATCAAGCATTTCCAAAAAAGTATTCTGCTGCATAATGTCAGTATTCGGAATGTACGCCTTTTCGTAGATAGAATTCAAATAAATATTAGCCCGTAACACGGCATCTCCAATCTGATGGGACAACACAGAGAGCAGACCTGACTTATACAGATCCTCTTCCATCGGCTGTTCCGGCCAAACCACGATAATGCTGTGAATCCCTTCAAATCCGGTAATACTGCCGGCCATCAAAGGCAGTTCCGGATCCATCTTGTCATTTCTAAAAATTTCATCTCTGCTAAGCTCCTCGAAGATGGGACAGCTTTCATCAAATTTTATGGACTTTCCCATCCGTGCAGCAAATCTGCTTCCATTGGCTACAAGACGAAAGTAATTGGTATTCCGGCTTCGCATATAGATTGCAACGTCCTGAGTCGCTAAAATCTCCTGTGCGATAGAAACTGAGCGATAGAGCACCTGCCTGGGCGCCATTGCGTTTAAGCTTTTCGTCAGATTAGAAATCGTGACCAGGCTTCTGTCATAGACAGAAATCCGTTCTTCCATTTGTTTAGACTGCTCTGTCTGACGATCGTTCATAGTCAAAAGAGATTTACTCTCTTCTTCTAATCCCGCCAGCTTATGGTTCAACCGCTTTTCTCTTTCACGATATCTTTTTTCAAAACTGCTCAAGATAATCCCGATTTCTCCTGTCATCACAATTCCAAATGCCAGACTGTTCAGCTCCTCAGGAATAGGGAGCAATTGAATCAAAACAAAAGAAATCAGACAACATGCCGACGCATAAAAATATGGCCAGAGAACTTCCCTCTCTTTTTTCGACTTCTTTTTTTTCGATGCCTCTGCAGACCATTCCCGATAAAACTCCTGCAGGGCATTCCGATAGGGATGCTCTAATGACGATTCCATGCCATCAGAGTCATAATATTTAGGAGCCCTTCGTGGTGGAAGGGTCTCTGTTTTTGGACGTTTTCCCGACGTCGCAGCTAAAATGGAATAGATCTCTTTTTCAGAAAGATTTTCTCCAAAGACAGGAAGACAGTGATTTGCCCCTGTTTCCGGTTTTGTATCCAATATATAGGAAGAAAGAAGCTTTATAGCATCCGAGAGCTCTATAAGATAATGATTCGTCTGCTCCGCGACCTCTGCCTTTTCTCCTTCAATCAGCATATCCAACAAATCAGATACGATGGTATGCTCCACCCGCTGATGTTCATACATTCCATAGACTACCGGCATCCGGAAGCAATATATGCGAAATTTTTCATCCTGAAGCCATCCACAGATTTTTTCTCCATGAAGCATGGCTTGAGCCTTCCATGATGTCGGTGGAATTTCCACCTCATCCAGTAGTCCTGCCCGGTCCATCTCTTCGTAGACCCCGACGGAGGATAAATAATAAAACTCTTCTGCTCCAGATGCTTTTGCAGCAGCAGCTACATTGGTCAATCCAGAAACATATTCTGAAAAATCCCGCTCCGTATAATCCTCCACTGCAGTTTGCTTGGCGAAATTATCATCCAGACTTCCCAGAAAAAGAACTTTATCCGGTCTGATGTTTTTTAAAATCGTACCTATGCTGCGATAAGTGAACTCGAACGCATATTCCTGAAAAACTCCCTTTGGCTTCTCCTTCCGGACTTTTCTGTTTCCCGTCAATACATAGATCTCTGTTTTTTTATTTCCGGAAAGTCCCGAAATCAAAGCATTCGCAAACGCTCCATAAGCTCCACAAATTAAAATCTTCATTCCGTTTCTCTCCTGTCTTTTTGGTCAGAATGTTTCCCCGTGCTCTGATTGTTTTTTTTTATTTTATGATTTTTTTCGGAATTTGATTTTTCTTTTTCCGTCTTTGATTTATCATATGATCCTCGATGTCCGTTTTTTCTGTCCGCTTTGCCCTGCATCTTTGACATAGCATTTTTCAGTTCTTCATTTTCCTCCTGCAGCAATGCTACTTGCATAGCCAGTTCATTGACCTGGCTGACCAACAATGAGATATTCGTCGTATGATAAAATACAATAAACAGAAGAACTGCAATTGCCAGAACAAAAACGACCGTCGGCGCATATTCAATATTTAACAGATGTGCAAAAAATGGAATCAATCCCGGAAAAATCCCCAGAATAATAATCAGAATTCCGGCAGAAAGCCAGGAAACAGCCTGTGCTTCCGATAATTTCTTTTTTTTCATATTCAGCATAACGATGTACTCGAGCAGTAGTCCCAACATCGCCGCTGCCAATCCTAAAAATGTCTGCATTTAAATCCTTCCTTTAACTCATTAAAATAACGACTTTTTTCGTCTGTATATCACTATCATAGCACAAATCAGCCCTACATGCAATTTTATTCCTTTACTTTTCTCCATTTTTTTGCCTGTGGTTACGATTCACCGTTAATTTGATTCAAAAAAGAGATTCAATAAAAAACTGCTGCACAAAAATCTTTCATGCAGCAGCTTTTTTATTTTTTATTTTTTTATGATATCGGGGTCAACATCTTTTTATTGCTTTTCCCTAAGAAATTCATCAATTGCATGCGCCGCAGCTTTTCCTGCTCCCATCGCAAGAATTACCGTAGCAGCTCCTGTCACGGCATCTCCGCCTGCATAAACGCCCTCTTTGGAAGTTTTTCCACTCTCATCTGCAACAATACATTTCCGTTTATTCGTATCCAGTCCAATCGTCGTAGAAGAAATCAACGGATTTGGAGAAGTCCCTAAAGACATGATCACCGTATCCAGCTCCAGTTCGAACTCTGAACCTGGAATTTCAATCGGTCTCCTTCTTCCGGAGGCATCCGGCTCTCCTAATTCCATCCGGATACATCTCATTCCTTTTACCCATCCCTTTTCATCTACTAAAATTTCTGTCGGGTTGGTCAAAAGATCAAAGATGATTCCTTCTTCTTTTGCATGATGCACCTCTTCTACCCTTGCCGGAAGTTCAGCTTCACTCCGCCGGTATACAATGTGAACCTCTGCTCCCAGACGAAGTGCCGTTCTCGCGGCATCCATAGCCACGTTTCCTCCGCCGACTACAGCTACCTTTTTTCCATGCATAATCGGGGTATCATAGGTCTCATCAAACGCTTTCATTAAATTGTTTCTTGTCAGATATTCATTCGCGGAGAAGACTCCATTCGCACTTTCTCCCGGAATTCCCATAAACATTGGAAGGCCGGCGCCAGAACCGATGAATACTGCCTCAAAGCCCTCTTCCTCCATCAATTCATCAATTTTTACTGATTTTCCGATAACGACATTTGTTTCAATCTTTACTCCAAGAGAAATCAGATTCTCGATCTCCGGAGCAACGACCTTTTGCTTTGGAAGACGAAATTCCGGTATTCCATAGACCAGTACACCACCGGCCTTGTGAAGAGCTTCAAAAATGGTCACTTCATAGCCAAGCTTTGCCAGATCTCCGGCACAGGTCAGACCAGATGGTCCAGATCCAATCACTGCTACCTTATGTCCGTTCGTCTGCTCCGGTTTTTGCGGTACCACGTGATTCTCACGTCCCCAATCCGCCGCAAATCTTTCAAGTTTTCCGATTGAGACCGGTTCTCCTTTAAATCCGCGGATACATTTTCCTTCGCACTGGGATTCCTGTGGGCACACACGTCCACAGACCGCCGGAAGAGCTGAAGATTCCCCGATTTTCAAATAGGCTTCTTTAAAATTTCCTTCTTTAATTTCCTGGACAAATGCCGGAATATCAATGGAGACCGGACAGCCTTTCACACACTGCGCATTTTTGCAGTTCAGACAGCGAGAAGCCTCTGCCATTGCTTCTTCCTGATTATATCCAAGACAGACCTCTTCGAAATTTGCTGCGCGAACCTTTGCCTCCTGTTCACGTACCGGCACTCTTTTTAATACATCAACTGTTATTGCCATTATTCGTCACCTCCACAATTTCCACATCCGCCATGGTGCGTCTCACCCTCTTGAACCTTTAGGAGAGCTCGCCCTTCTTCTGTCTTGTAAATCTGCTGCCGCATCATCGCCTGATCAAAATCCACCAGATGTCCATCAAATTCCGGACCATCCACACAGACAAATTTTACTTCATCTCCAACAGTGATTCGACAGGCACCGCACATTCCGGTACCATCCACCATAATCGGATTCATAGAAACAACGGTAGGTATCCCAAGAGACTTTGTTTTTAAGCAGGTAAATTTCATCATGATCAACGGACCAATGGCTACGACATGATCATAGCTCTTCCCCTGATTTTGAACCAGATCATCCAGCATCTGGGTCACATTTCCTTGAAATCCGTAGCTTCCATCATCGGTACAGACATAAGTATTCTTTGCGACCTGCTTCATCTGCTCCTCTAAAATAATCAGGCTCTGATTTCTGGCTCCAATAATCACGTCCACATCGATTCCCTGTTCTTTTAACCATTTTACCTGAGGATAGACCGGTGCTGTTCCCACGCCACCTGCAATAAACAGAATCTTCTTTTTCTCCAATTTCTCCTTTGGAAGCTCCACAAGATCGGATGGAAGCCCCAGTGGACCAACAAAATCCATAAAGGAATCGCCGACCCTTAATTCTTTCATTCTCTCTGTGGATGCGCCCACCGTTTGAAATACAATGGTCACGGTCCCGGCCGTTCTGTCGTAATCACAGATAGTCAGGGGAATCCTCTCCCCGATTTCATCTGTTTTTACAATTACGAACTGTCCCGGCAGGCAGGACTTTGCCACACGGGGTGCTTCTACATCCATGAGGTAAATCTGATCTGTCAATACTTCGACTTTTTTAATCGGATACATTAATGTAACCCTCCATTCTAAATCCTGATATTTCTAAATCCTGTGATTCAAAACAATTTTTGATGTGTTCTTTTGGTGTTACTGCTCATGAACGAAACAACTTGATGTTTTGTTCAAACTGCTATTCTCGGTTACTATTCACAGCTTTGCTGTTCATAGCAACAAAATGCACACGCCAAAGGCGCACAGAGTAGAAATATGCCCTAACGGTCATATTTTGCGCCCACTGCCCCGGATTTTCATACTCTGTACGCCTACGGTGTGCAAAAAACGCATGAAAATACCTTGCGGGATAGTAGCTGTGAATAGTAACTATTCCCGCCCTTTTTGGAAGAAAAAGGATTTGCTCCTACGGAAATTCAGATCCTTAAAATTAATGATCTGCTCTGTACTTCCTATGAAAAGATATCCATCCTTGACCAGAGACTTATTGAATTTGTCATAAATCACATTTTTTGCATCCTCCGTAAAATAAATGACTACGTTTCTGCATACGATCAAATGACAGTTATCCGGATACTTATCTTTTAATAAATCATGATTCTGGAAAGTAACTCTTTTTTTGACCTCCTCAGAAATCTGATAGGACTCCCCGATTTTTGTAAAGAACTTTTTCTTTAGATCATCCGGAACTCCGGCAATGCTTCTTTTGCTATAGAGACCGGCCTTTGCCTGCTCAATTACTTTTTTATCAATATCTGTCGCATGAATCTTGATCATATTAAGAGGAAGATGCCGGGATAATGCCATGACCAGAGAGTATGGCTCATCTCCTGTCGAACAGGCAGCGCTCCAGATCTTTAAATTCTTTCCATATCGCTTGATCAGATCCGGAATAATCTCCTTGTCTAAGATTTCCCACTGATCTGGATTTCTGTAAAACTCCGATACATTGATGGTCAGGAAGTTAACAAATTCATCAAACAGCTTTTTATCTGTTGTAAGTTTGCTAAGATACTGCTCATACGTAGTACACTTGTTCTTTGTTGCCAGTGTATCAATTCTGCGCTTCATCTGCTTTTCTTTATAAGCATTCAAATCAATTTTTGTCATTTTATAGACATCTTTTTTAAAGCTTTCATAATTTGTAAACGCCATACGTTCTCCTCACCTTCTCTTTTATTTTGTGCTCATTTTATAAACTACGCTAAAGACAGACACCCCACACCGAGATGTCTGTCTTATCATTCTGCGATGAAATCTTACCTATCGTAATTTTATTGGAAACGAGATAATCCATTTCCATCGTAATCATACGCCTGATTCCCTTGTTGCAGCAGTTTATTCTTCCGGAGCTGTCTCTGTACTCTCAGCGACTTCTTCGGCAGCAGCTTCTGTCACTGATGCTTCTTCTGCTGACTCCTCTGTCGGCAGTTCCTCTTCCTCGATTTGGGAAGCAATCGCTTTCATGCTCAGGCTGATCTTTCTGTCTTCCTCATTGAAATCAACGATTTTTGCTGTAATCTCCTGATTAATATCAAGTACATCAGACGGCTTTTCAACATGATCCTTGGAAATCTGGGAAACGTGAAGCAGAGCATCCACTCCAGGCTCTAATTCCACAAAAGCACCAAAATCAGTCATTCTGGCAACTCTTCCCTTGATCACGGTACCTGCCGCAAATTTTTCTGATGCATTCAACCATGGATTATCCTCCGGGAATTTTCTGCTGAGTGCAATCCTAGTTTCCTTAATGTCCTTAATCAGAACCTCGATCTTTTCTCCGACCTTTAATGCTTTCTTCGGATTTTCAACACGTCCCCATGACATTTCTGAAATATGAAGCAGACCATCCGCTCCTCCCAGATCAATAAAGGCACCAAAATCAGTCACGTTCTTGATAACACCCTCTACTCTGTCACCAACGTGGATCCGTGCGAACAATGCATCCTGCTGCTCTTTTTTACGCGCAATCAGAATCTGTTTTCTATCACCGATCACTCTGTTTTTTTTCGGATTGAACTCTGTGATGACAAAGTCAATCTCCTGACCTTCGAATTTTTTCAAATCGCGCTCATATACGTCTGATACTAAGCTTCCAGGAATAAATACTCTGGACTCTTCTACAAGCACTGTTAAGCCACTGTCGGATGCCTTGCTGACTTTTGCTGTCAGAACCTCTTTATTGTTAAAGGCGTCCTCTAATTTCTTGTTTCCTTTTTCTGCTGCCAGACGTTTATAGCTTAATAACACCTGACCTTCCCCATCATTTACCTTAAGAACCTTTGCCTGCATCGAATCACCAATGCTGACTACGGTTTTCAAATCAATACTTGAATCATTGGAATATTCGCTTCGTGTGATGATTCCGTCTGATTTGTAATCGATGTTCAAAACGATTTCATCATCTTTGACATCTAACACTTTGCCTTCGACAACCTCCCCCGTATGTATTGATTTTACCTTCTGCTCTTCCAGCAATTGTTCAAAATTCTCTTCTGACATATTTTTGAACCTCCTCAATAATTTTGTTTGGGGTCGATGCCCCGGCTGTAATACCTACGTTCTTAGCGTTGCGAAGATCACTGTGATACAAATCCTCTACGGTCTGTATATAGTAACAGTTTTTACATTCCTTTCGGCAGATCTCATACAGTTTCTGCGTATTGGAACTCGTCTTTCCACCTATTACAATCATAGTGTCTGCCTGCCTTGCAATCTGCCTCGCTTCAGTCTGTCGTTCCTCTGTGGCACTACATATTGTATTAACAACACTAATATTGTAACAATTTTTTATAATAATTTCAACTATTTCTTTAAAATAATTGTAATTAAATGTCGTCTGAGATACCAGGCAGGCTTTTTTCCCCTCTGAAATCACGATTTTCTCCGCTTCGTCAAGGTCGGCAACGATCATTGGCGTGACCTTTTTGCACCATCCCCGGATTCCACGGACTTCCGGATGATCCTCATTTCCAATGATAATTATTTCATCGTCATTTTCTGCTGCTTTCTTAACGATTTGATGTATTTTTATTACAAAAGGACATGTCGCATCGACACATTTTAAACCTCTCTCCCGGATCAGATCATAGATATGCTCTGAAACCCCATGTGACCGAAGAACAATGGTTCCTTCCTTTAATTGTTTTAATTCCTCTTCTGAATGTATGACACGGACTCCCTTCGATTCGAGATCCCCCACGACCTCCTCGTTATGAATGATGGGACCGTAGGTGTAGATTGGCGTTTTCCCCTGCTCAATCTGTTCATAAACTTTATCTACTGCCCTTTTTACTCCAAAGCAGAAGCCGGCCGTCCTGGCTGTCGTGACAGTTCGTTCCTCCATTTTTTTCTCCTCTATAAACGTCAGTTTATATCTGACCTATTCTGTCGGATGCCAGTGCTGTCAACCACTCACACTTCGTGTTCGCGGGACAGTACTAGGCTCCTCTAT
>CADBUD010000104.1 GCA_902797785.1 uncultured Lachnospiraceae bacterium | reverse complement strand
TGTTGCGTAAGTGATACTGACTAATGAACATTTTATAATATTGATTTTTAACATTAGTTAATATCGATGAATAAAATGGTAACGTACCAATGCTTTTGTAATGCTCAAGAGCAATATTCATTCGCTCAATAAGACGATGACGGTCATGCTGGAAAAAATGGAAGAGAGGATGGAGGGAATGGAAGTAGAAAAGAAGGTGGAATAATGGAATTAGAAGAACGGTATGATATAAGAACCGCCGCAGCATGGATTTTGGGTCATGTAAGGCGAACGGGGATTTTAAAATTACCGGACGATGTGCTTCGAAAGACATCAGAGGAATGCTCGAAGGAGGAACTTTTGCAGATCGTCCGTTCGGGACAGGATGCCGGACTTAAACTCTATCCGTTTAAGTCCGGCACGCAAATTTTGGCGCGGACCCGAAGAACGTTAGGGTTTCTCCATTCGATTTCTTTTGAAACGATGTTGGATGTGGGCAGTGGACGGGGAGTGTTTCTGATCCCGTTTATGAAAGAATTTCCATGGGTGCAGGTGACAAGCCTGGATCTGCTGGAAAAGAGAGTGGTATTTCTCAATGAATTGGCTGATGGGGGATTTGGACAGCTTCATGCAGAGGAAAAAAACATTTGTGAGCAGCCCTTTCCGGATGACAGCTTTGATGTGGTAAGCATGTTGGAGGTATTGGAGCATATCCCGGAGGTGGAGAAGGCCATTGCGGCAGCAGTAAAAATGGCAAAGCAGTATGTCGTGGTGACGGTTCCTTCGAAACCGGACAACAACCCCGAACACATCCATCTTCTGACGAAGGAAAAGCTGACGCAGATGTTCGGTGCCGCAGGATGCACCAGACTGCACTTTGACGGTGTAGAAGGCCATCTGTTCATGGTGGCGGCGATGGCATAATGTTTAAGAAATGTGAAAGAAGAGGAGGAATTGATGATGGACGATTTATTTACGATACATAAATACCCGCGAACACCTCATATCGAAGGCTCGCGCCTTCAGCCGGGGGACGAGGACTTGAGCCAGATTTCATTTGATGTAGTGAAAGGTCGTCATTTGGTGATTGAGGAAAAGTGCGATGGCGCAAATTCTGCTGTTTCCTTTGGCGCGGATGGCGAGCTTCTGCTTCAGAGCAGGGGGCATTATCTGACTGGCGGATATCGGGAACGGCATTACAACCTAATGAAGCAGTGGGCAATGACTCATCGAAATGAATTATATGATTTACTTGGCAGGAAATATATCATGTACGGTGAGTGGATGTACGCAAAGCATACGGTTTTCTATGACGCTCTTCCGCATTATTTCTTAGAATTTGATATTCTTGACCGGGAAACAGGTGTGTTTTTGGACACCTCGAAACGTCATGAGCTGCTGGCAAATGTGCCGGTCGTATCCGTCCCTGTTCTGGGAAGCGGATCTTATCAGACAAAAGCGGAAATGTTGAAGCTTTTGGGACAGTCGCGGTATGTGACGGGAAATCAGCGGCAAAATTTATGGGACGCTGCGGATAAGCTCGGGCTGGATCCGGAGAGGAGCTGTGGAGAAACGGAGCTTTCCGGTATGATGGAGGGGCTTTATATTAAAGTGGAAGAAGATGGTCAGGTGGTGGATCGGATGAAGTTTGTCAGAGCGGCATTTCTGCAGTGTGTGGATTTTACGGAAACACATTGGATTGACCGGCCAATCATTCCAAATCAGCTTGCGGTTTCGGTAGAGAGTCTGTTCCAATAACCGATTGCTGCGGAAAGGGAGAAATTGTAATGGATTTTATAGAGCAGATAGAAGATTGCATTTCCGGTTCTTTGACAGACGGAATTTTGTGGAATCGAATGGATCAGCTTTTTGCTGTCACCTGCTTTTCTGACATGAAAATAACGCAGCAGAATCCGGTTTTTCATGGGGAAGGTGATGTATATACGCACACGCAGATGGTATGTCAGGAACTCATCAGGATTCCGGCATTTTTGAACCTGCCGCTAAGACAGAAAACAGAGCTTTTTTTGGCGGCACTCCTTCATGACATCGGAAAGGTAAAGACAACCAGGCTGGAGGATGGAAGTTGGATATCGCCTCATCATGCATCGGTCGGCAGCCGGATTGCAAGAGCATTTCTATGGCAGGAATGTGGTCTTTGCGGGACACAGGAGAGGATTGATTTTCGGGAAACGGTGTGTGCATTGATTCGATACCATATGCTGCCCGTACATCTGATAGACCGGGAAGAACCGGAGAGAGAAGCTCGTAAAGTAGCTGCTTTTGGTGAATTGGCAGGAGATTTCTCCTGGCATCTTCTGTGTATATTGGCGGAAGCTGATGTGAGGGGGCGTATTGCGGATGACATTGCTAAAGGACTAGAACAGATCGAATTGGTTCGAATCCTGGCAGAAGAAGCAGACTGTTTGAGTGGAGCGTATGTATTTGCTGATGATTTTACAAAACATGCATATTTATTGGGAAGGAACGTGCAGCCGGATCAGACGCTTTTTGATGATACCTGGGGAGAGGTGATTATGCTTTCCGGTTTGCCGGGAACGGGAAAAGATACGTGGATACGGCAAAATGCTCCGGACATGCCAATGGTATCGTTGGATGATCTTCGAAAAGAGCTTGGGATAAAACCGACAGATAACCAGGGGAAAGTAATTCAGGAAGCGAGGGAGCGTGCAAAAGAATATCTGAGAAAGAAACAGCCGTTCGTATGGAATGCAACCGATTTGACGAAGGATATCAGGCAAAAGCAGATCGGGCTTTTTGAGCAGTATGGCGCGCGGGTACGGATCGTTTATTTGGAAACGGATTGGAAAACGAGGACAAAAAGGAATGCTGACAGAGCGGATGCTGTTCCGGAAGGAGTCGTTGGCGGAATGCTGGGGAAAACGGTTTTGCCTGCACCGGACGAGGCACAGACAGTAGAGTGGCTGTGTGCAGATTAAAAAAGCGTATTGATTAAATCACCGTTTTAATGTTATGAATCCTCTCTTTTTCTTGAATATGTCCACGAATATCGCATCAGCGCTGTTTTTTATAAAAAACAGCAGAAAAAACGGGGGTCGGGTATGATAAAATAAAAGAAAGAGAAGGAGGATTTTTATAAAGAAATTCTTGCGTTGCGTAAGGAAATCGTCATTGATCGTGCATATAGATGGCTATTATATTTATAAACATTAAATAATATTATACTATTTTAATATGCAATATTGACATTTCTGTTTCGAGTGATAT
>CADBUD010000103.1 GCA_902797785.1 uncultured Lachnospiraceae bacterium | reverse complement strand
TGTTGCGTAAGTGATACTGACTAATGAACATTTTATAATATTGATTTTTAACATTAGTTAATATCGATGAATAAAATGGTAACGTGACAGTAATTGCAAACAGGGCTTTCTTCTTATTTGCGAAAGCAGAAAGACATGAGCGTAAAAAGGAGAGATAACAAAAATCGCATTCTTCGCACTGGGGAGTCCCAGCGAGTTGATGGTAAAAGAGTACTAGATAAAATTGAGGTGTTAAGCATGATAAAAGTGCTATTCGTCTGCCACGGCAATATCTGTAGAAGTACCATGAGCCAGTTCGTACTTCAGGACATGGTAAATAAGAGAAACCAGGCAGATTATTTTCAAATTGACAGCAGAGCCACCAGTACAGAGGAAATCGGAAATCCGCCTCACAGGGGGACGGTTCAAAAAATGAGAGAAGTAGGGATTCCGGTATTGCCTCACCGGGCTACAAAGATCACATGGAGGGATTACGAAGAGTTTGATTATATCATAGGCATGGATACCTGGAATATGAGAAATCTCAACCGGATGCTAAAAGGAGATCCGGAGGGGAAGGTATATAAACTATTATCTTTTGCCGGTACCGACAGAGACATTGCAGATCCATGGTACACAGGAAATTTCGATGTCACCTATGATGATGTGATGGAGGGATGTGAAGCATTTCTTGACTATTTGGTAGAACAGGGAGAAATAGCATAAGATGGCATAAGATAGCATAAGATAGCATTCACATTTTTCACCGTCTCGCAGTGATTGCAAATAGAAAGGAAAAAAATGTTAAAATCAGAATTTCAAAAATTAGCAGAAGAAAAGATTTTGATTCTGGACGGAGCCACTGGTTCGGAGCTTCAAAAGAAGGGGATGCCTTCCGGGGTCTGCCCGGAGCAGTGGATTTTAGAGCACCGTTCGGCCATGATAGAGATTCAGAAAAACTATGTCAGGGCAGGAAGCAATATTGTATATGCACCGACCTTTACGGCGAATCGGATCAAGCTTTCGGAATATGGATTGGAAGAAGAAATCAGAGAGATCAACCTGGAGCTTGTAAAAATAGCCAAGGAAGCTGTTGGGGAGGATGCTTTTGTTGCCGGAGATCTGACCATGACAGGGGAACAGCTTGCTCCAATCGGCAGTATGGAGTTTGAAGCCTTGATTGAAATATATAAGGAGCAGATCGAGATTTTAGAGGAAGCAGGAGTGGATCTGCTCGTGATCGAAACCATGATGAGCCTTCAGGAGAGCCGGGCCGCCCTGATCGCAGCAAAGGAGACCTGTGAGCTTCCTGTCATGGTCACCCTGACGTTTCAGGAGGATGGAAAGACGTTGTATGGAACGGATCCGGCGACGGCAATGGTCGTATTGCAGAGCCTGGGAGCGGATGCTGTGGGATTGAACTGTTCGACCGGACCAGATCAGATGGTTCCTTTGGTGGAAGCAATGAAGGCTCAGGCCAATATCCCGGTGATTGCGAAACCGAATGCCGGACTTCCGAAGCGGGGAGAGGATGGGAGCACCACCTATGATATGGGCGTAGAAGAATTTGTTGTTCATATGAAAAAGCTGATCGAAGCTGGAGCCTCTATTGTAGGAGGATGCTGCGGTTCTTCTCCGGAGTATATCAAAGAGCTGAGCCAGGCGGCAAAGGAGATGCCGCATCCGGAGATTTCAAAGCAGAGAAAAAGAGTCGTGGCTTCAGAGCGACAGATGTTAGAAATCGGCTTAGAGGATAACTTCCTGATCGTGGGGGAGCGGATCAATCCGACCGGAAAGAAAAAGCTGCAGGCGCAGCTTCGGGAAGGCGATTATGAAATGGTTCTGGATTTTGCAAGAGAACAGGCGGAGTGCGGAGCCGGGATTTTGGATGTCAATGTGGGAATGAACGGTATCGATGAAAAACAGACCATGCTGGAGGTGCTCGAGGAAGTGACCTTCCATGAAAATCTGCCGATTTCCATTGATTCGAGCAGTGTTGAAGTCGTAGAAGCAGCGCTGCGCCGATATCCGGGCAGGGCGCTGATCAATTCGATCTCACTGGAAAAAGTCAAGTTCGAGAATCTTCTTCCAATTGCCAGAAAATATGGAGCGATGTTCATTTTACTCCCGCTCTCGGACAAGGGTCTTCCGGAGTCTTTAGAGGAGAAGAAAGACATCATACATACGGTCATGAACCGGGCACTTGAGCTGGGCTTTGTCAAAGAGGACATTGTGGTAGACGGACTAGTGGCGACAGTCGGCGCCAATCCCAAGGCTGCCTTAGAGACAATAGAAACGATTCGATACTGCAAGGAGGAGCTTGAGCTGGCAACAATCTGTGGATTGTCCAATATTTCCTTTGGACTTCCGGACCGGGCATATGTCAATGCCATCTTTTTGTCTCTGGCAATTCAGGCGGGCCTTACGATGGCGATAGCCAATCCGTCACAGGAGCTTCTAGTCCGCAGCGCATTTGCCGCGGATCTGCTTTTGAATAAAGAGGACAGCGATATCCGTTATATCGAAAAAACCCAGTTCTATAAGGAACGGGCCGAGCAAAGAGCGGCAGAGGAGCAGAGCAGACCACAGCCAGAGATAAAGGCAAAGGCTCCTGTCAAAAAAGCAGAGGAGGCGGCATCGTTGGTTCCCAAGGATCTGACGGCAGAAGAGTCCGAGCTATATGACGGGGTAATGAAAGGAAAGAAAAAGCAGATCGTGGCGTTATCCAAGGCGGCAGTGGATGCAGGGAGCAGCCCATCGAAATTGCTGAATGAGGTTTTGATTCCTGCAATCAATGCCGTAGGAAAGCTATTTGAGCAGCAGAAATATTTTCTTCCCCAGCTGATCATGAGCGCAGAAACAATGGAAACTTCGATTGCATTTTTGGAGCCTATGATGGAGAAAAAAGAAGGGGAAAAGGAAAAAGCGACAATCGTAATCGCGACCGTTCAGGGAGATATACATGATATCGGCAAAAATTTAGTCGCATTGATGTTAAAGAATTATGGCTACCGTGTCATCGACCTGGGAAAGGATGTTCCGAAGGAAACCATCGTGGAAACGGCAATACGGGAGAATGCTAAAATCATTGGACTTTCCGCATTGATGACGACAACGATGCAGGAAATGAAGCATGTGGCAGAGTATGCCAAAAGCCAGGGCTGCAAGGCAAAGATCATTATCGGTGGGGCAGTAATTACGCAGAGCTATGCCGATGAGATTCAGGTAGAAGGATATTCCAAGGATGCCGCGGACGCTGTAAAGCTGGTCGATCGGATTCTGGAAGCATTGGATGAATAGGAAAATGTCAGGTTAATTCGTATATAGTGAAAAAAAGCTGTGCCGGTGATTCCGGCACAGCTTTTTAGTGTTATGGTAATTTTTATTTACAAAATGTCTACAATTCCTATTGACTTAATAGGATATAAGTGATAAAATTGGTCACATATTGAGGAACATAGAATGACATGAGATGACATAGGAGGCAGAAATGGAACGAGGACTGGGAACAAAATGTATCCACTTGGAGGAAGCAGAGGGGCAGGTCGATCACTATGGAGCGATCAGCTATCCGATCTATCAGACCGCGACATATGCACATCCGGCAGTGGGGCAGAGCACAGGATATGATTACAGCAGGCTTCAAAATCCGACAAGAGAACAGTTGGAAAAAGTAGTTGCTTCATTAGAGGGCGGAATCGATGCGTTTGCCCTATCCTCTGGAATGGCGGCGATTTCCCTGATGATGGAACTGTTCTCCCCGGGAGATCATATCATCGCAGATGCCGATTTATATGGGGGAAGCATAAGGCTGTTCGAGCATGTGACAAAAAAGAATGGCATTGAATTTAGCAGCGTGGACTGCTATAAAGAAAATTTAGAAGTATATATCAAAGAAAACACAAAAGCGATTTACATAGAAACGCCGACCAATCCGATGATGAATGTGACAGATTTAGAGGCGGCAGCGAAACTGGCAAAACAGCATGGATTGTACCTGATCGTGGATAATACGTTTTTGTCTCCTTATTTTCAGAACCCTCTGAAGCTGGGTGCAGATCTTGTGATTCATAGTGGGACGAAGTATCTGGGAGGACATAACGATACCCTGGCAGGATTTTTAGTGACGAACAGGGAAGAAATCAAAGAGCGCCTTCGTTTTTTGATCAAAACGACAGGAGCGGGGCTGGCTCCGTTCGACTGCTGGCTGATCCTTCGTGGAATCAAGACGCTGGGAATCCGCATGGAGCGGGCAGAGCAGAATGCGAAAGTAATCGCAGAATGGTTAAAGGAGCAGAAGATCGTGACGAAGGTGATCTATCCGGGACTAAAAGAGCATCCGGGACATGAGATCATGAAACGGCAGGCAAGGGGCTTTGGCGCCATGCTGACATTTCAGCTAAAAAGCAGGGAATGCGCGCTGGAGATTTTGGAAAAGGTGCGGATGATCAAGTACGCGGAAAGTCTGGGCGGGGTCGAGACGCTGGTCACCTATCCGACGACGCAGACCCATGCAGATGTGCCAAAGGAAATCCGGGAGCGGAATGGAATCACGGAAAGCACGCTCCGGCTTTCGGTCGGAATAGAGGATGTCAGGGATCTGCTTTATGAGCTTTCCCAGGTTTTTGCAGAGGTTTCATCTGTGGTGCAGTCGGAGAACTGAAAAATGATCCTGCGTGAAATGTCGGGGAATCATAACAATGAATGAGGTGAAAAAGATATGCCGGAAAGAAATTTGGATTTTGATCGGGTGATCGATCGGAGAAATACAAGGTGTTTAAAATACGATTTTGCCGTGCGGCGCGGGATGCCGGAGGATGTTCTTCCCCTATGGGTTGCGGATATGGATTTTGAGACCTCTTCTTATGTAGAGGATGCCTTAGTCGAACGAGCAAAGGAGGGGATTTTTGGATATAGCGAGGTTCAGACGCCCTATTTTGAAATCGTGAAAAACTGGATGGTGAGACATCATGGCTGGGAACCAAAGGAACGGTGGCTTGTTAAGACACCGGGAATTGTCTTTGCCCTGGCAATGGCGGTCAAGGCATATACAGAGGTGGGAGATTCCGTCTTGATTCAGCAGCCGGTGTATTATCCTTTTTCAGAAGTGATCCGGGACAATGGAAGAATTGTAGTGAGCAGTGACCTGTATCTGGGAGAGGATGGACGGTATCATATCGATTTTGAGGATTTTGAGGCGAAAATTATAGAACATCAGATCAAGCTGTTCCTGCTTTGCAGTCCACATAATCCGGTCGGCCGCGTCTGGACGAAAGAGGAGCTTGTCCGTTTGGGAGAGATCTGCTTAAAGCATGAGGTGATTGTGGTAAGTGATGAGATTCATCAGGATTTTGTATTTCAGGGAAAGCATCAGGTCTTTGCCGGGATTAGAAAAGAATTTGAAGACATCAGTATTACCTGTACCTCTCCGAGCAAGACCTTCAATTTGGCGGGGATGATGATTTCAAATCTCTTCATCCCGAATCAGGAGATGCGCAGAAGGATGAGAAAGCAGCTGGATGCGGCGGGAATCAGTCAGTTGGGCGTCATGGGATTAGTTGCCTGTGAAGCAGCCTATGAAAAGGGAGAAGAGTGGTATGACGCCATGCACAGATATCTCCGGGAAAATATAGAATTTGTTGCGAACTACGTCAGGGAACAGCTGCCGGGAGTGAGTATGACAGATCATGAAGGGACGTATCTGGTCTGGCTGGATTTTAGAAAGACAGGAAAGTCAGTAGATGAGCTGGAGGAATTGATCATCCATAAGGCAAAGCTGTGGCTGGACAGTGGAAAAATATTTGGCGACAGCGGAAAAGGATTTCAAAGAATCAATGTAGCATGTCCTAGAAGTGTGTTAAAAGAAGCACTTGACCGGATCAAAAAGAATCTATAAAGGGGCGGAAATTCATGACATTGGTACAGCTTAAATATGCCGTATGCGCAGCAGGGGAGACGTCATTTAATGACGCGTCCAAAAAGCTCTTCCTTTCACAGCCAAGTCTTTCCAGTTCGATCGGGACTCTGGAGAAGGAGCTTGGGATTACAATCTTTCACAAGACCAGAACCGGGATTTCCCTCACGAAAGAGGGAGAGGAATTCATCGGATATGCAAGGGGCGTGTTGGAGCAGTATGAACTTTTGGATTCCAAATATCTTCGAAAAAAAAATAAGAAAAAGAGGTTCAGCGTATCCATGCAGCATTATCCCTTTGCGGTACAGGCATTTGCTGATATGATAAAAGAGTGCGGGATGGATGACTATGAGTATGAATTATATGAAGAAACGACGGGGCGTGTCATAGAACATGTGAAGAATCACAAATCAGAGCTTGGAATTTTATACCTAAATGATTTTAATGAAAAAGTTCTTGGCAAGATATTTTTGGAATCCCGTATAAGCTTTCATCCTTTAGCTTCCTGCAATCTTCATGTCTACTTATGGAAGGGACATCCCCTGGCAGACCGGGAGAAAATCGGGATGGAGGAGCTGATGGAGTATCCTTTTTTGTCCTTTGCCCAGGGCTCTCAAAATTCTTTATACTATGCGGAGGAAGTTTTACGCACGCTGCCTTTTTCAAAAAGAATCAAGGTGAGTGACCGGGCAACGCTGTTAAATCTCATGAGGGGAATTAATGGTTTTACCATTTGCTCCGGAATCTCTTGTGAGGAATGGAACGAAAAGAATTTTACGGCAGTGAAATTAGATACAGAAGAAACGATGACGATTGGATATCTTTCTGGAACGGACACGAAGTTGAGTGACCTTGGAGAACGTTATCTTACAAAATTAAAGCAGGTTCTGGCAAATGTTTTATAGAATAGGGGAGCCTGGCACTGTCCCGCGAACACGAAATGTGAGTGGCAGACAGCACTGGCATCCAACAGAGAATGGTTTGGTATAGAATTCTGGGAATGATGGAGAATGGCGTTTGCCATAAGATTCCGGAAGATAATAGAGATGAAATGGAGGAAAGAAAGATGGCCGAGGTGGATTATGCAACGTTAAAAAAAGGCGGTTTTATGCGTCAAAAACAGAAAAACCGGTTTTCCCTGCGACTGGCTGTGGTGGGAGGAGCCCTGACAGCAGAAAATCTAAAGAAAATCGCAGAGGTGGCAGAAAAGTATGGAGATGGTCATGTCCATCTGACCTCCAGACAGGGAGTAGAGATCCCATTTATCCGTCTGGAGCAGATTGATGAGGTAAAGGAGGCACTGGCTGAGGGCGGTTGTCAGCCGGGCGTGTGCGGACCAAGAGTGCGGACGGTCACGGCTTGTCAGGGAAGCGAGGTCTGTCCGAGCGGAAACATTGATACCTATGCAATCGCCAAGGAACTCAATGACCGGTATTTTGGAAAAGAGCTGCCGCATAAGTTCAAGTTTGGAGTGACCGGATGTCAGAACAACTGTTTAAAAGCAGAGGAAAATGACGTTGGGATCAAAGGCGCCATGAAAATTCAATGGAAGCAGGAGGATTGTATTTCCTGTGGCCTTTGCGCGAAGGTCTGTCGGACAGACGCCATTACGAGTACCGATCATGGAATAGACATTGATTTTGAAAAATGTAATTATTGCGGACGATGCGTAAAATCCTGTCCGACGGATGCATGGGATGCCTCGCCGGCTTACCTGGTCTCTTTTGGGGGGACCTTTGGAAATGGGATTTTTAAAGGAGAAGAGCTGGTACCGCTGATCACGGATCAGGAACAGCTGTTTCGGGTCACGGATGCGGCAATCGGGTTCTTTGCAAAATATGCCAATGCCGGAGAACGTTTCCGCGGGACGATTGACCGGGTAGGAAAAGAAAAACTAAAGGAGGCGTTGAACCGGGCATATGCAGGAGTAGAAAATCAGAAATAGTAGAAAGAAAAAAAGGGAAAGAACAAGAGGGGGAAAATCAAAAGGAAACAAGAAAGGAGAGAACATGGCAGAATTAGAATATGAAATTACAGATCATGCGGATATTACAGACGTTGTCTGCCCGGTGACCTTTGTAAAAGCCAAGGTGGCATTGGAGGAGCTGGAGGATGGAGATATCCTGGCAATCAAAATGAACGATGGAGAACCGGTGCAGAATGTTCCAAGGAGCATAAAAGAAGAAGGTCATCAGATCTTAAAGCTCATAGATAACGAAGATGGCACCTATACCCTGATCGTTAAAAAAATCGGAGAATAAGATAAAAAAGAAGAGGAGAAAGAAAAATGACATTCACCATAGCAGGAGAAAAAAAGGAATATGAAGAAGGGATTACGCTGACCGAACTGATTGAAAAAGAAGAGATTGAAAGCCCATTATATGTAACTGTAGCTATCAATGATGAATTTGTTGATAGGGAAAAATTTGACACGACCCTGATCCGGGAAGGAGATGCCGTAGAATTTTTGTATTACATGGGAGGGGGAGCAGGTCATGGCATTTACGAATGAACAGCTGGAACGGTATTCCAGACACATTATTTTAAAGGAAGTAGGGGTTAAGGGACAGAAAAAACTATGTAATGCCAAGGTGCTGATCATAGGAGCCGGAGGACTGGGAGCACCGGCAGCACTTTATCTGGCAGCAGCGGGCGTCGGCACGATAGGGATCGTAGATGCGGATGTTGTAGATCTGTCCAATCTGCAGCGTCAGGTGATCCATGCGACAGCGGACATCGGAACGGCAAAGGTGACTTCGGCAAAAGAGAGCATGAATGCAATCAATCCGGATGTCAAGGTCGTGACATATCAGGATTATGTTACCTCGAACAATATCATGGATCTGATTAAAGATTATGATTTTATTTTGGATGGAACGGACAATTTCCCTACGAAGTTTTTGATCAATGATGCCTGCGTCATGGCAAAAAAACCGTTTTCCCATGCCGGAATCATCCGGTTTAAGGGACAATTGATGACCTATGTTCCGGGAGAGGGACCGTGCTATCGCTGCGCGTTCAAAAATCCGCCGCCACCGGATGTGGTGCCGACCTGTAAGCAGGCCGGGGTCATTGGCGCCATGGGCGGTGTAATCGGAAGCCTTCAGGCGATGGAAGCAATAAAGTTCATCGTTGGACAGGGACAGCTTTTGACGGGAAGGCTTCTGACATATGATGCGCTGAAAATGGAGTTTCATACAATCAAACTGCCAAAGAATAAGGATTGTCCAATCTGTGGGGAACACAGAACGATCACCAAGCTGATCGATTATGAGCAGGCCGTCTGCGAATTAAAGCAGGGAGGGGAGCAGCATGAGTGAAATCAAATTGGTTCTGCGACAGGAGGATTATGATTCCATCTTGCAGCACTGCGTTCAAGGATTTCCAAACGAAGCCTGTGGATTGCTCGCAGGAACGATGGAGGGAACAGTAAAAACAGTAACCAAGGTATATTTGCTGAAAAACATCGATGAGAGCAGGGAACATTTTTCCATGGATCCGAAGGAGCAGCTTGCTGCGATTAAGGATGCAAGGAAAAATGGCGCGGTACTTTTGGGAAATTTCCATTCCCATCCGGAAACACCGTCCAGACCCTCAGAGGAGGACAAAAAACTGGCCTATGATCCCTCTTTGGAATATCTGATTCTGTCGCTCCAGGATCAGAAGCATCCGGTATTAAAAGCATTTGGAATTGATTCAGAAAAACAGGTGACGATTCATGAGATAGAATATGTGCCATCCTGAAATAGAAAGGAACGTTATGCTTTGTCTTAGTATCAGTTTTAAAAAAGCGGATGCCCGAATCCGTCAGACCTTTGCGTTTTCTAAAGAGGAGCAGATAAAGCTGCTGGAAGCATTAAAGCAGGATGATCTTTTTCAGGGCGGAGTTCTGCTGTCTACCTGCAACCGCTGTGAGCTTTATGCCTCATTTGAAACAGACAGGACGTCGGAAGAGGAGAACCAGATTCTTTGTGGATCAAAATCTGAGAGTTTGAAAAAAATAGAGGACGGGTTCTTTGGAATGGAGAAGCTGATGGAGCGGTTCAAATTGGTTCCCTATGAAAAATTAAGAAACTATGCCCGATACTATCAGGGAAAGCAGGCAGTTTCTCATCTTTACAAGGTTGCCTGTGGGCTGGATTCCATGGTGCTTGGAGAGGATGAGATCCTTCATCAGCTCAAGGCGGCTTACAGGTGCGCGAAGGAGCTTGGAGCAACGGATGGAAATTTAAACATTATTTTCCAAAAAGCATTTCGCTGTGCCAAACAGTCCAAATCGGAAACAGGGATTTCAAAAACACCGGTCTCTATTGGGACGTTGACAGCAAATTTTGTCGAGCAGCAGAGAAAGGACCGGAGAAAAAAGGTCTTGGTCATCGGGGCGGGAGGACAGATCGGTTCCATTGTTTCTAAAGATCTGACAGCAAAAGGAATTTCCGTCATAGGAACCTTTCGAAGTCACGGAAAAGAAAAACAGGAAGAACAGGACCGGGAAATCTGCTGGATTCCCTATGACCTTAGGTATGACAGCCTAAAGGATGTTTTTGCTGTTGTCAGCGCGACGACCAGTCCGCATTACACGATGACAAGAGAAGGAGTCAGGAACCATGAAGGAAAGAACCATAGGATTCTTTTTGTCGATCTGGCTATTCCCTATGATATTGATCGGGAAATAGAAACGATGGGCGGACATCCGGTGATTGGAATCGACTATTTTCAGGAGCTGGCAAAAGAAAACAACCAGCGAAAGCAGAAGGAAGCGGTAAAAATCAAACGAATCATTTCAGACTGCGTGGAGGAAGCGCTATACCAGATGAAGCTTCGGAAGCTTAAGGGTGGCGCCCGGATCAGCAGAGGTGTGGTGGAGATATGAAATATTTTCCCTTTATGATGAATCTGGAAGGACAGGCAGGACTTGTCCTTGGCGGAGGAAGAGTGGCGTGGCATAAGATCAAGGTGCTGCTTCCTTTTGGGGCTCGGCTGATGGTGGTCAGTGAAGCTTTTTGTGCCGATCTGTTATCCCTTTGGGAGAAGGATAAAAAGCAGCTGGAGCTTTATAAGGGAAGCTTTACGGAAAAGCTGCTGGAGAGGGACGGAAAACAGATTGCCTTTGTCGTGGCAGCGACAGATGATGAAGCTCTTCAGGAAGAGGTGTCGAACTGCTGCAGGTCAAGAGGGATTCCGGTCAATGTTGTCGATGTAAAAGAAAAAAGCACCTTCTTTTTCCCGGCTCTGTTTTCTTGGGAGGATCTGGTCGTGGCGGTCTCCACGGGAGGGCAGGTTCCAGTGGCTGCCGGATATGTGAAGGAGCAGATCAGGAAAAGTCTCCCGCCGTATTATGGAGAAATGATCAGGACGCTGGGCGCTGAACGGGAGAAGGTGAAAAAAACGGGCATTTCCTATGAGGAACGGAAGCAGTTTTTTCTGGAGCTTTTGCGGTATGGAGAAGAGCATGAGGGACAAATTCCCCAAGAGATCATTCAAAAGAAGCTGGAGGAAAAAATCAGGAAATATACTCATTAACGAAAACCGCTGTTACTATTCACAGCTCCGCTGTTCATAGCAACAAAATGCACATACCGAAGGCACACAGAGTGCAAATACTCCCTTCGGTCGTAT
>CADBUD010000102.1 GCA_902797785.1 uncultured Lachnospiraceae bacterium | reverse complement strand
TGTTGCGTAAGTGATACTGACTAATGAACATTTTATAATATTGATTTTTAACATTAGTTAATATCGATGAATAAAATGGTAACGTTAAAGAAAAGTGGAATTCATAAGAAAGCAGAAGTGAAAGGGGGAGTCTCATGATGCTTAAAAAAAAGACCGGAGGAAAACAAAATGTCAGATAAACCGACTGTCAGGTAAAAAAGACAGGAAAAAAGAAGCCAAGTGAAAAGAAGACAAGTAAAAAGAAGACAGGGAGAAAGAATATGGAAGATAGAACGGGAAAAGAGCTGCATGATCAATATCGTGCCGAGCGGAAGAAACAGGAACGTGATTTTATGGCAAGTCTGAATCCGGAGCAGAAAAAATTCATAGAGGATCTGCGGAGCGGAGGATATTACGGATCTGGTGCGCAAATGACCTCTGAATACAGCAAACAGCTATTTCAGGGACTGAATGATGGAACCTATTCCCACCCTTCGGAATTTGTAGAAAAGAAGCTCTCCTGGCTGTTTCCGGAGTATATTTACGCAAGGTTCAAGGAGGCACTCAAATATGCCCTGGATCACAGCATCGACTGGGCGTATTCAGAGTCTATTTATCGGAGATCATTTCGTAAGCCGGTCTATTTTATGGGGCGCATGCTGAATATCATATCTCAGTTCCACGAGAATCTGGAAATCGATATGCCAGTCACGGATATCCTGACACGAAGACTGTCTGATATTCAAAGAGCTTATGTAGAACACTACTGGAGCTGGAATTTATGCGGGGTAAATGAGTATGTGATCGCCAGCGGGCTGGATGGGGAAGACAGTGCTTTGCTGGAAGAGGTTCTTACGGATATCGTGAACGGGGAAGGGGAGCAGACCCTGCACCATGGCATCATCCGGGGCATTGTAAAAAGCAGGAATGAACGGATGCACGAATTATTAGGAAAGCTTTTATTGGCAGCAAAGCTTCAGGAGGGTCTTAGACAGGCAATCTGTGAAAGCATGGACTGCGGAACTATTTCTGCATTTTTATCCCTTTTAAAGGTGATTGAGGAAAATGATCTGATTCGTTTTTCAGCAGTGAAGCGTTCTGTTGGGACGTGGCTGGGATTGATCGAGCCGGAAAGCAAAGATCTGGATCGGATCAGCGGCAAAAGTCTGTCGCTGATCCGGGAATGTCTGAGCGACCAGCAAAAGATAGAGGAATATCTGGCGACGGAGGACAGCATGAAAATCTATGTGGCGCTTTGGGCGATTGCTTTTTATGATACGAAAAAGGCGGTTACGAGAATCCAGCGCTTATCGAAGGAGGGGACCCATCATCAGATCTTGACCGCAGGATATTTTTGTGCGAATCTGGATGATTCCGTTTTTTCCCATGAGCTTGCAAGAAATATCCTTCGGGAGCATGAAACAGAATACGATATTTTGGCAGTTTATTTCCCCTATTTTATGTCAGACTGGTCACAGCTTTATGAGGGATGGGGATCAGAACGGAAAAAGAAGAAAAAAACGCTGGAAGAATACTTTAGCGACCGGGGAGAAGCGGAGGAGTTCTATGAGCTGTTAAAGAGAATTTATGCTGCAATGCCTAAAAAGAAAATGGAATTTTTCCCATGTATTTTCCCATGGTATCAGGCAGAATTGAAAAAATCAGAGGTGGCGGCAAAATGGTGTGTGATAGCCAAGCTTCTCTCAGATGAAGAGAAAATCGATGAGGTCTGCCCACATATCAAAGAATGTGATGCAGAGGTACGTTCTAATTGTTTGGAGTTCGTTCTGGAAAAGCCGGCGACCTCCTTGCAGAAACGAACTGTCACTGCTCTTTTGGGAGACCGGGAAAGCTACACACGACGTGAGGCAGAGAAAATCGTTAAAAACATGGAGCTTCTTCCGGAGAATTACCTTCAGATGGAAGAAATGCTAAAATACAAAGCGGCGGATCTAAGGAGCGTATTGATCTCCTTTTTACTCAAGCAGCAGGATGATAGCATACAGGGAAGCGTCGAGCGGCTTTTGTCTGATGCAAAGGAAGAAAAGAGGACAGCGGGACTGGATATCGTTCTGCAGCTCAAAAAATCAGATCTTTATAAAAATGCATTTCAACATTGTCTTCCTTATGTTTCAAAAATGGAGAAGGTATCTGCAAAGGAAAAGATTCTGATCGATACAATCCTTGAGACAAAAGGGGAGAACAAAGAAAAGGAAGAGGACCTCTATGGCGATCAGGATGTTTATGTTCCTGAGGTCAAAAAGACGCCATACATAGAAGAATCGATATCATGCTTTATGGAATATTTTCCAGATTCCCGGCTGATGGATGAAATCAAGGAAATCGAACAGATAGAAGAGAAGTTCGGGGCATCCGATGGGAAACAAAAGAAGAAAATGGGGGCGTTTTTAGAAAAGCTTGAGGAAGCAAAAAAAGACTTATGGAAGAAGGTCTTTCCGAAAGAAGAAAAAGAGTGTGAGACCCTGTCTCTGGTCAGAGAGGATCTTTTGAGTCTGCATACCCTGTTCACAGAGCATGAAAATGACGAATATGTAAGCTATGGTGGAGAGACGCACACCCTTGGAGCGACCGGCTATCATTCCTTTCGTGAGCTGGTAGGAGGAGAATGGGAACTTCCCAAGCTTTCTCTTTGGAAGGAATGGTATGAGAAAAAGATAAGGGATCCCAAACGATTGTTTCGTCTGGCAATCTATCTGACTGCCTGCCGGTGCGGAACGGATGAGTTTCAGGATGAGCTGTTATCCTATGTAAATCTTCTGTTTGGAACCGGTTATGGAAAAAAGACAGAGTATAAATACCGCTTCTGGTTGTTGGATATCGTAAACCGCCTGCTTTCGGATTATCTGCCGGAGGAGGAAAAAAGAAAGATATCCGTGGCAGCAGGCTGGTGGTATTTGAACTGTCTTCCACAGGAAAAGGTTCTGATTCATACCAGTCCTTCTGTTGAGACCAATTACCAGAAAGAAAAGGAAGCACATTTTCTGGCGCATCCGCAGATGGAAGCTGTATTTAGAAACTTAAGCTGCAGAAATGATTCCCGGTTTGATGAGATGTTTCCGTTCCTTGTGGCAATCACAGAGAAGACCTTCTGTCGGGAGCCGGAAAACAAGAGCAGGTATTCTTACCATCGTCTTGGTTACGAACCGCCTTATGGCATCAGTGGTCATGGATTCGGATATGGAATTACGAGAAGCAGGGACTATGTGATTGCTGCCTTTCGAAAGAAAATCACTCGTGAAGAAATGTACCGGCATTTGTTCTGTGTAGAAGACATGAAGGGAGTGATTCAAGAAATTACACAGGCGGTCTCCTGGCTGCGGGAGCAGGGACGCCATGTGTCAAAACGAGGCAGCTATTATGGATATGGAAGAAATCGAAATCTGCGGTCGGTTTCCTACCTGATTAACAGGAAGCTGGAGAACGATGCGTCGCTGGAGAGTCTTTCAGAAGAGGAAAAAAAGCTGCTGTATTTTGTAGAGGAGATCTATGAGGCTGTGATTGGCAGGATATTACATGCAGAGTTTCACCGGGGCGACAGTAAAACAAAGTATTCCCAGTATGTGCATGATATCGCCAGGATTTATGGAATGAAGAATTTTATCTCGATTTTGACTGCCTTAGGAAAGGAGACTCTGGAGCGTTCGACCTGGAGTACCTCCACGAGCAAGAAGGGATGTCTAAGCCATCTGCTCAGTGTATGTATCCCGGAAGAAACGGATTCTGCCAAGGAGCTGAAACGCTGTCTGACAAGGGAGGCGACGGGAATTGATGAAAAACGTCTGATCGAAGCATCCCTCTATTCGCCGGAATGGCTTGACATTGTTGGAAATTTTCTGGGATGGGATGGATATAAATCAGCCTGCTACTATTTCATGGCGCATATGAACGAAAGCTTTGACGATGTCAAAAAAGCGGTGATTGCAAAATATACGCCGCTCACCGCAGAGGAATTAAATCTGGGAGCCTTTGATATTCAGTGGTTTCGCTCGGCCTATGAGAGCCTGGGAGAACAACGGTTCCAGATGATCTATCAGGCAGCAAAGTATATTTCTGACGGATCAAAGCATTCCCGGGCAAGAAAATATGCAGACGCAGTCTTAGGGCGGATGAATCGGAAAGAGACCGAGGCATTGATCGGTGAAAAACGGAACAAGGATCTGGTTATGGCATATTCCCTGATTCCACTTTCCGGGGAAGAGGATATGGCAGAACGATATCTTTTCCTTCAACAGTTTTTAAAAGAGAGCAAAAAATTTGGAGCGCAAAGAATCGCCAGTGAGAGAGCCGCAGTGGAAATTTCTATGTCAAATCTTGCCATGAATGCAGGATTTGCGGATGTGACCCGCCTGACTCTTAGGATGGAGACCAAGCTGATCGAAAGCATAGCAGACCTGTTTGAAGAAAAAGAAATCGGGGATGTTGTGGTAAGACTTTTGGTGGACGAGGAAGGCGCAGCCAAAATAGAATGTAAAAAGAAAGAAAAGCTGCTCAAATCGATTCCGGCCAAGCTAAAGAAGGATGAGCATATTCTTCGGCTCAAAGAGACGAAAAAGAAGCTGACGGAGCAATACCAAAGGACACGCCGGATGTTCGAACAGGCGATGGAGGATGAAACAGAATTTTTGGTATCCGAAATCTTTCTTCTGCATCAAAATCCAGTCGCGGCTCCAATCGTAAGAGATCTGCTTTTTGTCTGGAAAAAGAAGATCGGTTTTTTACAAGATGGACGATTTGTGGACATTACCGGAGCAAAGAAAAAGCCAAAGGATACAGATCTGGTCATAGTGGCGCATCCTTATCATATATATCAGGACGGGCATTGGCCGGAGTATCAAAAGCTCTTATTTGATGAACAGAAAAAGCAGAGCTTTAAACAGATTTTCCGTGAGCTTTATGTAAAGACCGAAGAAGAGCTGGGAATGGAATATTCCAGAAGATATTCCGGAAACCAGATACAGCCGCAAAAGACAGTGGCCTGTCTAAAACAGCGCCGGTGGGTAGCCGATGTGGAGGACGGACTGCAAAAGATATATTATAAAGAAAATATTGTTGCGCGGATCTATGCTCTGGCAGACTGGTTCTCCCCGGCAGATATAGAGGCACCGACCCTGGAATGGGTAGAATTTTCCGATCGAAGGACCGGAGAGCGAATCCCGATCGCAAAAATTCCGGATGTGATTTTCTCCGAAGTCATGCGGGATGTAGATCTGGCGGTCAGTGTTGCCCATGCAGGAGGAGTCGATCCGGAAACGAGCCATTCTACCGTAGAGATGCGTACAGCGTTACTGAATCTGACTCTGCCGCTGCTACATATTTCCAATGTCAAGGTGGAGAAAAATCATGCCATCATCGAAGGAAAACTGGGAACCTACACCGTAAATCTGGGGAGCGGAGTCATACACAAACAGGGCGGGACCATGATCAATGTTCTTCCAATACATTCCCAGCACCGGGGAAAGCTGTTCCTTCCATTTGCAGATGACGATCCCAAAACGGCAGAGATTTTATCCAAGGTCATCCTCTTTTCGGAGGATAAAAAAATCAAGGATCCGATGATTTTGGCGCAGATCCGATAGGGAATCATTTATCTACTTGTGAACGAAATGCCAGGAGCATAAAATTGTAAAAAATTAAAAGGAAAGGATGAAAAAGATGGAAGAAAAAGAAATTTTACGGCAGCTGAAAACCTCTTTTTTTCAATTATATGGAGAAGGGGAAGTTCGTATTTTTTTTGCTCCGGGTCGGGTGAATCTGATCGGGGAGCATACAGATTATAATGGAGGACATGTATTTCCTTGTGCCTTGACAATCGGGACATATGCGGCAGTGAGATTGAGAGAGGATCGTCGGGTAAGATTTTCCTCAATGAATCTTCAGGCCGGTGAGATTACAGAGGTTTCCCTGGAAGAGGCATTTGAGGCAAAGACGGGGGATTGGACCAATTATCCCAAGGGGGTGTTCTGGGCATTTGAAGAGGCCGGTCACAAAATAGAGTCGGGAATGGATCTTCTTTATTATGGAAATATCCCGGCTGGTTCTGGGCTGTCTTCCTCTGCGTCACTTGAGGTGTTGACCGGATTGGTCCTCAAGGAAATGCTTGGATTAAAAGAAGTGAGTCAGCAGGATCTGGCAGTCCTGGGGCAAAAGGCAGAGTGTGATTTTGTAGGAATGAAATGCGGTATTATGGATCAGTTTGCCTCAGCGATGGGGAAAAAAGATGCGGCAATCTTTTTGGAGACCAACAAAATGGAGTTTGATTATCTGCCGCTGGCTCTGGAACAAGCAAAGATCGTAATCACGAATAGTCTGGTAAAGCATGAGCTGGCTTCTTCAGAGTATAATGTACGCCGGCAGGAATGCGAACAGGCAGTGAGATTTTTGAACAAGGAGCTTAAGATCCAAACACTGGGACAGCTTACGTGTGAGCAGTTCGAGGAAAAGAAGCACCTGATTCCGGATGAAATCATACAGAAAAGAGCAAAACATGCAGTCTACGAAAATCAGAGAACGATTCAGGCAGTAGAAGCCCTAAAAAAGAAGGATATCGAAGCGTTTGGACGGCTGATGAATGCATCCCACATATCACTTCGGGATGATTATGCGGTTTCCTGTCCGGAAATCGATGTGCTGACGGAGCTGGCATGGAAGATTTCCGGAGTGCAAGGAAGCAGGATTACCGGGGGCGGCTTTGGCGGCTGTACGGTAAGCATTGTAAAAGACGAGGCAATCGACACGTTTCAAAAGGAAATCTCCAAGGCATACGAAGAGAAATATGGGAAGGTGCCGGAGTTTTATATCGTATCCGCAGGAGAGGGAGCGCACGAAATCGTTAATGACTAAGATTTTTTGGTCAAGCAGTATATAGGAACCGGTTGTTACTATTTACAGCTCTGCTGTTCATGGTAACAACCGGTTTTTACGTTGGCTGGATATTCATGAATCAGGGAGATTCCCAAAGTCCCTGGTCGGTGCATGGGTCAGAAGAATATCGAAGTTACTATTCACAGCCACTATCCCGCAAGGTGTTTTCATGCGTTTTTTTGCACATCGAAGCTGTGAATAGTAACTGCGAAGGTTCCAGGTAAAAAGTAACCAGATTGTTTTATTTGACAAAAAAGTATCCTGGGGTAGAATGTTG
>CADBUD010000101.1 GCA_902797785.1 uncultured Lachnospiraceae bacterium | reverse complement strand
TCAAATAGAAAACGGGAACAGATTATCCAGCATCCGGAGCAGCTTGAACTCCCCCTTCGCCGACATCGCCCCGGTCATGAACGCACGCTGAAAGGTCATATGCCCTCCCTGAATATTCTCCATCATTTCCGGCTGAATCTTGATCACGACATCCCCCTGCTTTTCTTCACTGTAGTAGCAGTTCAGATCTTCTCCCTGAACAGCGATTACCAAAGCCTGCGGTTTTCCTTCGATCATAAAGATATATTTGCACTGAAGTCCCGGGGAAGAAATAAATTTTTTCTCAAACGCTCCGATATATTCCCGATTGGAATCCGCCTGCGATTCACTGAGCAGCCCCTTGAACATGGCAGTCAGCTCCTCGATATCCTCCTTTTGCTTTTGAACATAGACATCATCTGAAACATATTTTGAGAGCTGCTCACTCTCCTGCGGAGTCAGATCGATCCGGTTCGTCCGAAGGACATTCTGCATGACGGCATGGTTGCTGGATGGAAACCGTTTGATCTTCTGCGAAATCGTACGATAAAGATTTTCGATCCGCTTTTCGATCAGGCGGTTAAAATCCGGATTCATCTCAAATTCCATCAGATTATCTACATAACCGCAAAGACCGTCACAAGGCTCTCCGCCCAGCATTTCCCACGCATTGATCAAGGTAAGGAACCCTTCTTTTTCTCCATAGGTCGTAGACATGACAATAGGTTGCATGCGCAGGGATGAAATTTTCTTTTTATCCCCATAAAGCCAGCAGGCATCCAGGAACTGATGCATATAGCCTCCGATTCCATACCACTCTACCGTAGATGCCAAAATAATCGCATCTGCATCCTTAAAGGTCTGGGGAAGCGTCGTAATAGAATTTTTCTGTTCGTATAAATTGTATCTCTCGATTCTTACCTGTAATTCATCTAAGACTTCTTCTGCTTTTTTTAATACATATAGCGTCGGATCGTCCAGTAATCCTCTTCCGCCATAATAGATGTTTACCTTCATATTGGTTGTTCTCCCTTTCTTTTCCTGCTTTTCTACTATATATTCTATCGTCTTTCGCACCGGATTTTCACACTCTGTGCACCTTCGGTGTGAAGAACATTTGTGTGCATTAATGCGTTTACTATAACTTTAATCTTTGAACAGATTCGTAAGCACCTTTGACAAGAGATCTACATCGATGGGCTTAGAAATATGTGCGTTCATTCCTACCTCCATCGCCTTTTGCACGTCCTCCCGGAATGCATCTGCTGTCATTGCAATGACAGGAATGCTCGATACTTCCGGATCAGGCAGGCTCCGGATCTTTTTCGTCGCATCATATCCATTCATGACCGGCATCTGAATATCCATCAGTACAGCATCATAATATCCCTGCCCGGATGCTTCCACCTTTTCAACGGCCTCCTGCCCATTGACTGCGGTTTCTATCTTAAATCCCATATCTTCCAGAAGCATTTCCGCAATTTCCATATTGATTTCATTATCTTCTACCAAAAGCAGACGAATCGACGAAAAATCCACCTTCTCCGATGTTTCCTCCGGCATTTTTGTGTTTTCCTCCGTCATCGACTCCTCTCCCGCTTCCAAAGGCAGCTCCACCCGAAATTCCGTTCCTTTTCCCGGAGCGGTATGAACCGTAATATCGCCTCCCATCAGATCAATGATGTTCTTTGTGATCGCCATTCCCAGCCCGGTTCCCTGGATCCCGCTTACGGTAGAGGTACGTTCACGTTCGAACGCCTCGAACACCTTGGCCGCAAATTCCTTTGTCATGCCGATTCCGCTGTCCTTGACTAAAATTCCATATAGGGTACGTCCATTTTCTATTTTCTCCTTTTGGGAAAATTCCACGAGAATCGTTCCGCCCTCAGGAGTAAATTTATACGCATTACTGATCAGATTCAGCAGAACACGGTTCAGCCTGTTTTTATCACATTTTACCACCCGGTCTGTCAGGTTGCTTTCTTTTACCGAAAAATGAATCTTTTTTTCCCGCATCTGGGTAGAGAACATATCATGAATCTCCTCCATCATTTTTCCCAGATCCGTATCTGTCTCCTCCAGTTCCATTTTTCCGCTTTCGATCCGGCTCATTTCCAGAACATCATTGATCAAGGCGAGAAGGTGGCGGCTGGAACCCTCGATTTTGTCCAGATACTCTCTCATTTCAGAGAGCCCGGTTTCCTCACGCTTTGCCAGGTTCGTGTAACCAATGATGGCATTCATTGGCGTACGGATATCATGGGACATATTTGATAGAAAAGCGCTTTTGGCCTGACTATTCTGCTCTGCCTGAATCTTTTGCAGCTCCATCTGCTTCTGTCTGGTGCTCATAGCAATATATACACTGAACATGATTCCCAGTCCCAACATGATCAGAAGAAACTGGATAATACTGTTATCCAAAAGAGATTCCTGAACCTCTGCCATCTGCTCCTGTAAGAACTGCCCCTCTGTTTTCAGCTCCTTTGGGCTTCGTTCAATTCTACGTTCCTCCAGCTGTTCTGAATAGAACTGGCGGATATCCTCCACGACATGTTCTGTATTTTTATGCGTTGACTGCCGCATCCACATCATAGAGGTAAAAAAAATCAAAAACAGCAAAGCTGCCCAGACCACGATCGACTTACCAAATCTTCTTTTCTCATCCTTTGAAAAAACATAGCGGAAGAACACAAATCCCAAGATGCTCCAAAACGCGAGGATCAAGTAAGATTCTGCCGCCAGAGCGCTGACCGACCAAAGATTGGGAACTAATAGGAACAGGCTAAAAAAAATCGACATGACCATTCCGATGATTCCCGTAATCCTGACTGCAGAATCCCCCTCATTTTTTGCCCTCTTATATGCAGCTGCGGAGGTATAGCCATAGGCAATCGTCGCTCCGATCGTTGTCACATCAACGATCCATCCTATGGCTGTCCTTCCAAAAAATGGGATGACAGAAGAAATCAGCATCTGAAATAAAATGGCGTGTTTCGGCGTTCCGTTATGATCCAGTGTCCCGAACCACTTAGGAAGAATTTCCTCCCGGGCCATCGAATATAGAAGCCGGCTGACAGCAATACAGTTTCCGATTACCCCGGTAAAAATTCCTGCCAGAACCGTAACAGCTAAAAGTGCAAATCCCTTCTGCCCCAGTCTCTGACTGATCAGATAAAATACCGGCATTCCTTTGATCCCTTCTATATTGGAAAGATCCGCGATATATTCCTGCCAGTTTCCATATTCCTGTGGTACAGCCAGAACAGCCACGGCATTTAAGAGCGCATAGGCAATAAAGCCTGTCACCAGGGCTGCCACCATCACGAAAAAGGATTTTTTCACCGGGAAGCGAAATTCCGCAACAGAATGTGAGACAGATTCAAATCCAATAAAAGCCCATGGGGCCAATGCAATAATATTAAAAATCTGAAGAAAAGGAGACTGTCCCCTGTAAAAAGCAGGGGAAAAGCTCTCCCAAATATTCTCTATTCCTCCTTTTCCGCTCAATGCCACAAAAAAACAGACTAAAATCCCCGCAATCAGCACAACGGCCAGCAATGTCTGCACTCCTCCCGCCAGACGCTTTTGATTCATACACAAAGCCCCCAACAGGTACAAAACAAAAAGCTCCATCAGGACTTCTCCCAGATAAATATCATATCCGGCAAGCTGATAATGAAATCCAAACTGCAAAAGCTCCCCAAAAACATTCCGGCAGATCAGGGCGATTGCCGTCATGTTCGCCCAGATAATCGCAATATAGGTCAATCCCAGAAACCATGCCCCCAAAAATCCATGGTCATATCCAAACACTCTGGAGGTGTAGGTAAATGTCCCCCCCGCATCCGGGCATGCCTCCATCATATAGTGATAGTTCTTTGCTATGATCAGCATGATTCCTGTCCCTGCTGCCATCCCCAGAGTTGTGCCAATAGGTCCCGCAATGGGAAGAAATGTCGTACCCGGCATGACAAATGCGCCCCAGCCCACACTACATCCAAATGCCAGCGCCCATACAGCGAATGCAGAAAGATAGGGAAGCAGGGCTTCTGCCGGCTTTTTTATCTTCTTACCTTTTTCATTCATCATTTATATCGCCTTTCCTCATTACATCATGAACTCCGGTTACTATTCACAGCTCCGCTGTTCATAGCAACAAAATGCACACGCCAAAGGCGCACAGAGTGGAAATATGCCCTAACGGTCATATT
>CADBUD010000100.1 GCA_902797785.1 uncultured Lachnospiraceae bacterium | reverse complement strand
TTTCATTCTCCAATCAATGCATCGCTGGAGATATTCTACATATTCTGGATTTTGGCACATTCCTTTCCCGGGAGTGTCGGAAATTTTGGCGACATCCTGTCCGTTGCATTTCGTTGTTTTCATCACAATATTGAGAGGTTCCGCCCAGGTATCGTTAGAAAGGTAGGTGCCGATGCCAAAAGCGACATTTGCTTTGTTTTCAAAGTGCCGGAAGATCTCCGTTGCTTTTTGAAAATCAAGGCTGTCGGAAAAGAGCAGGGTTTTTGTCCTAGAATCAATGCCGAGACGATCATAGTGCGCGATCATTTTTTCGCCCCATTCGATTGGATCTCCGGAATCATGCCGTACCCCGGAAAAAAGTGTTGCGAAGGTAAGCTGGAAATCTTTTAAGAAGCAGTCCGTAGTGATGGCGTCAGTAAGCGCGGTTCCGTTCAAAATGCCATATTCCTTTACCCAAGCATCAAGCGCATACCAGTTGGAATATGCGGGATTATGTTTATGATTGCCCTGGCCTACGCACATGATCCACTCGTGAGCCATGGTTCCGACCGGGAGCAGATGAAACTTCTTTGCCAAATAGACATTACTGGTTCCGATAAAGGTGGAGATGCTGTGGTTCGTATCGCTCAAATGGGAGAACTTATTAACAGCGAGCTCCTGGGCTTCGGCAGATAATCTTCGCCTTAGGCCAAATTCTGAAAAGGTCTTAGCATACCATGTTCCATGCTTTAGCTTTTCGAATTTATCCTCCAGCCGTTCTTTAAAGCTTTCTATCAGGTCAGCATATGGATATTTCATTCTGAAATAGACTTCATTTACAATGGCAAGGGTAGGGATCTCATACATGGAGGTGTTCAGCCATGTTCCGGTCGTTTCGATCGCAAGACCGCAGTCAGCATCTGTAGAGATTTCAAAGTCTTCATAACGCGGCCGCCACAGCCGCAAAAAATCGATATAGGATCCTTTGAACCAGGTAATATGATTCAGATATTCCAGTTCTTCTTCTGTGAAGGAAAGCCTGCAGTATGCCTTGAGCTGTTCTTTGATTTCTTCTACCATTTCCGGTGTGAACATGACATCTTTGTTTCGGCATTTAAAGGTCCAGGTGGTCTTATATCCCGGGAATTGATGATAAATGGCCTGTCCCATGGAAAATTTATAAAGATCGGTCTCCAACAGGGAATGGATGATTTGTTCTAATTTCATAGTGATTCTTCCTTTCGTATTTATGATTATGATGTTGGGGGGAAAAAGTCATAAGGCACTTTTGCCCCAACATCATGATGATTTTGTTATATTAGGAACTGTGCGAAAACCGGCAATGGTTTTCACTGCAAAAATAAAAACAGCAGCATGCTTCACGGAGTGACGATTCACAGATGAGTATATTGGAAGTTAGATTACTTCAATCTGACAGGTCTTCATGGCTTCCAGAGCGGTCTGGTGGCTGGCAGGAGTGACGCAGGCGCAGGCATCGGCAATGACCCTGAGGGGAACTTCCGGTGCAAAGGCCTTGATCAGCATCGCATTGCTGATGACACAGATTCCGGTACAGACGCCGCACAAAGATACTTCAACGGCTTCTTCACAGTCAGCGAGCTGTTGGATATACTTGGCCAAAGCAGTGCTGCCAAAGGCCGGTTTATCAAAGATGAGATGATTTTTGGCAATCTCGTTCAATTCCGGAATGATTTCCCAGCCTTCGCTTCCCCGGATACAGTGTACGACAGGGAGGTTTCTGCCTTCCTGCGTGTTCAGATAATTACTTTCATGGGTATCACGGGTAAAAAGGACAATGCCGTCCTGTTCGAATGCCGTAACAGTTTTTAAAACCCGGGGAAGGATATCCTTGGCTTCTTTGGTTCCGAGACATCCGGTGACAAAATCATTCTGCATATCTACTACAATTAATATTTTTTTCATATGATTCTCCTTTCCTATACTTGTTTCTGTTTGTGCCGGTTAGCGGGCTTCAGATTTGACGGCATACAGTTCTGCCGTACGTTTACCCGTGTTTTTACTTTTGCGGTTAAGGTCGATACAGTAGCCGGTGTTGAGATAGTTTCTTTGAAAAGATTTACGAAAGTTAGCCGTGTTCAAGGTTTCGTTTTTGATGCTCTCATAAATACGTTTCAGTTCATAAATTGTGAACTCGGACCTGTCCCGTAAAAGCTCAAAGGCATCCGGTTCATAATCGATACGCCCCCGGATTCTGGTCAATGCCATCCGGATGATTTCTTTATGGTCAAATGCCAGATTCTGCTCTGAGATGGTGAAATCGGGAGCCAGGAATAAAATACCGTTGATGTCGTACTTGATTTTAAAAAGCTGCGCATCCCCGGCATCATCCCCGGCTGTAATGGTAAGCTTTGCTTTGGGAATCAGTGCAGTGAATGCGACGGAAATCACATGAGTCCTGGGATCGCGATCCGGCCTGCTAAAAGTATATAACTGTTTTAAATAAACATTTTGAATCCCGGTCTCTTCCCGAAGCTCTCTTGCGGCGGCCTCTTCTGCAGATTCCTCATTCGCCTTCAGAAATCCTCCGGGCACGGCCCAGCAGTCCTTGAACGGATAGGTTCTTCTTTTAATTAGTAAAAGATTTAGGTCATTGTCCTCATCCAGTGTGAATACTACGATATCCGCAGTAACAGAGGGCCTTTTATAGTCTTCTTCCCGATATTTTTGCAGGAAAACATGTTCATCATTATTCATGGAAATCTCCTTCTTAATAAATAGTATGTTGTACTATGAATAATATAGTACAACGTACTATTTATGTCAAGGGCTTTTATGTTACTATTCACAGTAGGAAAATTTGATAGATAAAACAGCTTCTTATGTGCAAGCGCGACGAATTTCTTTCATTTATCAAATTGACTGTGAATAGTAACGCTTTTATAACAAATATTTGAGATTTCTGTTGATTTATGTTAGAGTGTAGATAAAAGAAATTAAAATGAGGTGAAAAATGCCGAAAAATCGAATAGAAAGTATTCCCGAATGTTTCATCAGATGGGATATAGGGTGCAGTGTTACACCCGGTTAGAGTAAATGCATGTTCTGTCTAAATTCAGATGTGACTGTTACTATTCACAGCCACTATCCCGCAAGGTATTTTCAAGCGCATTTTGTTTGAAGATCCGGGGCAGCAGTGCGCCGAATACGACCGAAGGGAGTATTTGCACTCTGTGTGCCTTCGGTATGTGCATTTTGTTGCTATGAACAGCGGAGCTGTGAATAGTAACA
>CADBUD010000099.1 GCA_902797785.1 uncultured Lachnospiraceae bacterium | reverse complement strand
TCCGGGGTAGCAGTGCGCCAAATACGACCAAAGGGAGTATTTGTGTGCATTTTGTTGCTATGAACAGCAGAGCTGTGAATAGTAACCCATGGATGGCAGGAACAGCTGATCCGGGATATTGCGTTTATGCAACGTAGAATCGCAACAAATAAAGATTTCCCAAAAAAAGTATGATTTTTTCTAAAGTTTTTTAGGGTGAAAAAAAAACGCTTTTATGAGAAAATGTAAAATAGAAAGAAATCAGAAATGAAAAAGGGAAAGAGAGGAATAAAGCATGAAGAAATCGGGCAGAGGGTTATGGAAAAGATCACTGGGAATCGTTCTGGCGGGAAGTTTGCTGACAGGAAGCCTGCTGACGGGAGGTTTTTGCGTAGCACCATCTGGGACAAAAAATCTTTGGGGCATCAGAAATTGCTGGCAGGGACAGAGCGTGGCATATGCGGCAGAGGCAGCAGAAGCAGGAAGTCTGCTCTTTGAAGAGTTTGAATCTGGAAGCACGGGGGCGTGGAGCGGAAAAGATGGCGCTGTAGTTTCTGTTGTTTCCGATCAGTCAAAAAATGGTGCTTCCTGTATGAAAATATCCGGAAGGAAGGCGACCTATGCCGGAGCCAGGGCGGAGCTAAAGGGCTTGTCAAAAGGAAATTATCTTTTAAAGACTTCTGCTTTTGTAAAATATACCGATGGGCCAGAGGAAAAAAGGGTTCAGATGACCGTGGCCTGCAATGGACAATATTATGGAGCAGGAAGTGTGACTTTGAAAAAGAACGAGTGGGGAGAACTGTCGGGAAGCCTGAATGTCTCAGAGGACATGGATCTTTCCCATGCGGTCATTTATTTTGAAACGCCATGGACGCCGAATCCGAAGGAAGAGCAGGATTTTATGGATCTGTATGTGGATGATGTCAGGGTAAGAAGGATGGATTTTTGCGACACGAGCAGCTATCCGTCTTTGAAAGACATCTACAAGGATCAGTTCTTATTTGGTACAGCTGTACCGGCGCCGGCTCTGGGAAATAAGCTGTACAGCAATCTGATTCTGCAGCAGTTTAGCAGTATGACGATGGAGAATGAAATGAAGCCGCAATATGTGCTGGATGAAGCCACCTGCAAAAGCAATCCTTCTAAATATAAGGAAGAGGCTGCGCTGAATTTTGATTCTTACCGGACGGGACTGGAATATGCAAAAGCTCATGGGATTCAGATCAGGGGACATGTGTTAGTATGGCACAGCCAGACACCGGATTGGTTCTTTTATGAAAACTATGATACCTCCGGACAGCTTGCCAGCAAGGAATTGATGAAAAAGAGGATGGAGAACTATATCAAGGATGTCATTTCCTGGACAGAGACAAATTATCCGGGAGTGATCTATTGCTGGGATGTTGTAAATGAAGCTGTTGCAGATTATTTCTGGGGCGGAGCAGCGCCGATGAGAAAAGATGACAGTATGTGGTACAAGACGATCGGGGAAGAATTTGTAAAGGATGCCTTTGAATATGCCAGAAAATATACAAAGCAGTATGCGCCGGATCGAAAGATTAAGTTGTTTTATAATGATTATAATGAATATTTTACCAGTAAGCGTGATGGAATCATTCAGCTTTTAAAGCCGGTCGTGGCAGCAGGAAACATTGACGGACTGGGAATGCAGAGCCACTTTGACACGGACCTGCCTTTAGAGGGGGACAATGGATATATGACGGCCATAAGAAAGTTCAAGGAAGAACTGGGATTGGAGATCCATGTAACAGAGCTGGATATTGGTATTGCTAAGGGTCATACCATGGAGTACCAGGGGGCATATTTTCAGTCCTTTATGGAAGCACTGTTAAAAGAAAAAACAAATGGAGCAAATATCACAAGTGTGACCGTATGGGGATTGACAGATGATATGACTTGGCGGGCAGGTTCAAACTGTTTGCTGTTAAATGGAGATCTGAGCAGAAAACCTGCATTTGACGGGGTAGTGAATGCCATTGGAAGGACGCAGGAGGTCATCGACCAGATCCGCAGCATCCAGACGGTGACCACAGCACCGGAGTGCAAGGAAAAGATCGAGGCAGCCAGGATCGCTTATGATACACTTTTGACAGAAAATCAGAAAAAACTGGTAGGGAATGATCAGGTACTGACTGAGGCAGAGGAGACTTATGAGCGGTTAGTAAAAGAAGAAGCCGAAAAAGAGGATGGAACCAAAGAGGATGGAACCAAAGAAGATGGAACCAAAGAAGATGGAACCAAAGAAGATGGAACCAAAGAAGACGGTTCCAAAGAAAATGGATCGAAAGAAGATGGTTCTAAGGAGACAGGAAGGATTTCCATTCAGGACGCAGAGGTTTCAGGGCTTTCGGCGCAAAATTATACGGGGAAAAAGATTGCGCCATCTCTGAAGCTGTCCTATCAGGGCAAGGTATTGGTAAAGGGATCGGATTATTCTATCAGCTATAAAAGGAATCTCGACCCGGGAACTGCGGAAGTTACCATCAGTGGAAAAGGAAGATTTGAGGGAAGCACTGTCCGGAAATTTAAGATTATTGTAAAAAAGAACAGTAAATATACCGTAGGTGCATATCGTTATCAGGTGACGAATGGAGATCTTATGGGAAAAGGAACGGTTCGCATTGTGGGAACAGAAAAAAAGAGCTTGAAGAAAATCCATATTGCAGATACAATAAAGCTTGGGGGAAAAAGCTTTAAGGTAACAGAAATCGGAGGTTCTGCTTTTGCGGGAAATCAAAATCTCAAGACCGTGACTCTGGGGAAAGAAATTACGGCGATTGGAAAGAAAGCGTTGTTCCGCTGCAGTAAGCTGGAAAAGATCACGATCAAGGGAGCAGGACTGAAAAAGATCGGGAAAAATGCAATAAAAGGAATTGACAAACATGCTGTATTCCAGTGTCCGAAAAAGCAGCTTCCGGCATATAAAAAACTGCTGAAGGCATCGACGGGATGGAAAAAAACGATGACATTAAAGTAAAGGATGAAACAGGACAGGTTTTTGCTGCTGTGAACAGCAAAGCTGTGAAGAGTGGCTATTTGGGGAGCAGCAGGAAATGAGGAAAGAAGCAATGTATCTGAATAATATCCGAATGAGGATAAAATTTGTCCTGTTATTTATTGTCTGTGTAGTGATACCGCTGATTTCTACGAATGGATTTTTGGTCTCTTCGATGATTTCAGCGGCAGAGGCTGACGAGCGAAGAGAGCTGGAAAATCTGGCAGACCGGGCGGAATACGATATTTCCAGCCGGATCGATAATATTATTTCGATTGCGGATTATTTTTACACGGATATGCGTATATATGAATTTCTTGGAAAAAAATATGATTCCCCGACGTCTTATTATGATGCATATTTAAAACTGATGGATTCGAATGTCATTCAGAATTTTTATTCCGCAGAGTCGGTACATAATGTCTTGATTTGTACCAAAAATCAAACGATCACGAATGGAACCTATTTTGTCAGGAAAGAAGCCGTCGAAAACAGCAGCTGGTATCAGGCGTTTTTAGATAGTGGACGTCAGCGGTTATTTTATGTGTTTTATGAAGATGGAAAAAATTCCGCCGGATATCTCGAACAGGGAAGACACATCATCCTGATTCAGAAAATGGATTATTTTGGCGGCAGTGATATCATGTTCCTGGATGTGGACTACCGGAAGTTATTTGAAAATATCCGCATGGAGGAGCGTGAGGTCACGATCTATGATGGGGAAAAAACCTTATTCAGCACGAAAGAGGCCCTGGGCGAAAAAAACGAATTTACAGAAGCCCCGTCCTTTAAAAAAAGTGAGATTTCCTTTGAAAAAGTCATTCAAAATTATGGGGCAAAATGGACCATTCATTTGTTTGGTTCGAATTATACGATTCATCATTTGATCAAGGACAATATTGTAGGATTAGTGATTTTATATTTTATCAATTTATTGCTTCCGGCATTTCTTTTCTGGTTGATCTATCAGTCCTTCCAAAAGAGAATCTATCTTCTGAATGAAAATATGCTGCAGGTGCAGCAGGGAGAATATGAAGAAATTTCGAATCATACCGCACCGTCTGATTCGAATCTGTCTTCCCCAAAGGAGGCTCCGGTCGGAGGAAAGGATGAGCTGGGAAATATGATCCAGACCTACAATCTGATGGTTCGCAAGATCAAGGAGCTGATCGAGGTAGATTTTAAGAATAAAGAAAAGCAGCAGAATTTGGAGATTTCCAAGAAGCAGGCTGAGCTGGCAGCCCTGCAGAGCCAGATCAATCCACATTTTATGTTCAATGCCTTAGAAAGCATTCGGATGCATAGTATTTTAAAGAATGAAACAGAAACCGCAAAGATTCTGGAGAGCTTTTCTGTCTTGATGAGGAAGAATATCCAGTGGAACAAGGATTTTGTTACGATTCAGGAGGAAATAGATAATGTCAGCCGGTATTTGCAGATTCAAAAGTACCGGTTTGGAGACCGCCTGACCTTTTCCGTACATGTACAGGAAGAGTGTGCCCAGCAGGAAATTCCCAAATTTATCATAATCACCTTTGTGGAAAATGCCTGTGTCCATGGAATTGAAGACAGTCTGGATGGAGGAGATGTCACGGTGGTGGTTTCCTCGGATGAAGAGTATCTTTATTTTGAAGTCATGGATAGTGGAAGCGGGATGACGGAGGAAGAGCTTTTGGCATTGCAGGAAAAGGTGGAGCATGCAGATATTACCGATATCCAGAATGCGAAAAAGAGTATCGGAATCTTAAATTCCGTGGTTCGTATGAGGCAGTATTATGGCGAAAATGTTGTTATTGATGTGAACAGTACCAAGGATGAGGGAACAGAAATCTGCGTCCGGCTGCCGAAGGAGCTAAAAAAAGATTAGAAGATCAGGAGAGAGGTATGGAAGAAAAACAACGGATTAAAAAACAACATAAACAACTGGCAGGAATCCTGATTTTGCTGATTCTTATTGTTTCGTGCATGACAGCGTGCAGCATGATCTTCCACCATGAAAAAAAGGAGACGAAGTCTTTTTCTGCTTTTATTGCCGTGCAGGGAGAGTCTATAGAAAAAGAAAACCGGATTCAGAAAAAAATCGCAGAAATTACAGGAGCAAGAGCCGATGTGGAGTGGCTGACCTGGCAGACGGCAGAGGAAAAGATTGACAGTATGATCAAGGAACAGGAATATCCGGATTTTTTAAATGGTTCGGATGCGACAGGGAAACTGATCGAAGCAGGGGCATATCTTCCCCTGGAGGGATATCTTGACCAGTATCCGAATCTGAAAAATTATCTGACAGAGGAGCAATGGGAGTCGTTGCGGCAGGAGGATGGTCATATTTATTATATCCCACCGTTTGGGGTGTATCATATCCGGGATATGGCGACGATTCAGTCAGGTGAAGCATTCTGGATTCAAAAAAGAGTATTGAAATGGGCCGATTATCCAAAGCTGGTCACACTGGATGATTATTTCGACCTGATTTTGCGTTATATGGAGGCCAACCCGCAGACGGAGGGAGAAGATACGATTGGGTTTGAAATTCTTTGTGATGACTGGAGATATTTCTGTCTGGAAAATCCGCCGATGTTTCTGGCGGGTTATCCGAATGACGGGTGCGCCATTGTCGATGAAGAAAAAAGAACGGCCCGGGTCTATGATACGATACCGGAGGCAAAACAGTATTTTAAAAAGCTGAGCGAAATGTATGAAAAGAACGTCATTGATCCGGAGACCTTTACCCTTTCCTATAGTCAATATCTGGAAAAAATCGAATCCGGACGGGTTCTTGGGATGGTAGACCAGTATTGGGAAATCATGCCGGCGATGAATACATTATCTTCGAAGGGAAGAGACGATCTGACCTATGTTCCCCTGCCAATCGTGGCAGAGGAATCCATCACGCCTAGATATTCTTATGTGGATCATCAGTTGAATACCGGAAGCGGCATGGGCATTACTGTCAGCTGTACTGATGTGGAGGGAGCGCTGCAGTTTTTGGATGATCTTTTGAGCCCTGAGGTTATGAAGCTTCGCTTCTGGGGCGAGGAAGGAACGGATTACCTCTCAACTTCAGATGGGATATTTTATCAGACCGAAGAGATGAGAGAGCAGAGAAAAAATTTAAAATATCAAAAGGAAAATTTCTGTGATTATGCCTATTTTCCTCATTATCAGGGGATGCTTGCCGACGAGGTCAATGCCTGCGTCCCATCGGAGCAGCCGGAGGAATATTTTGAGACGCTCTCTGATTATGATAAAGAGGTCTTAGATGCCTACGGATATCAGACCTGGAGTGAATTTCTGGGAGAAGTAAAAGAAGGTGAGGTATGGTATCCTTTGTATTCCTGCCTATCCCTGTGGGGAGCGGATACCGATTACGGAAGAGCAAGGAATCATATGGATAAGCTCAAGCGGGAGTGGCTGCCGAAGCTGATCATGACACCGCCGGATAAATTTGACAGGCGCTGGCAGGATTATATGAGAAATTATGGGGAAACGGTAAATGTAAAAGCATATGAGGAAGAGCTGAATGCGGAAATACAGCGCCGGATCAATCGGGGAAATGCTGCTGGTTTATCAAACTGACTGTGAATCGTAACAATAAAAGATAAAAATGGAGATGGTATAACATGATAAGAGTGATGCTGGTAGATGATGAGCCCTTCATTCGTCAAGGACTGAAGCAGCTTGTGGATTGGGGGAAATATGGTTATGAGGTCGTGGCGGAGGCTGGAAATGGCGCTCAGGCGATTGAAATATTAAAGGATACGGCAGTCGATTTGATGTTTGTCGATCTGAAAATGCCGGGCATGACAGGATTGGAGCTGATCGATTACATAAAGCAGCATAGTCTGATGCCGATTCAATTTGTCATTCTGACAGGATATGCTGATTTTCGGTATGCGCAGCGAGCCATTGAGCTAAAGGTGAGAGATTATGTCTTAAAACCGGTAAAAGAAGAAGAATTGATCGGGGTCCTGGAAAAGAGGAACGAAGAATATCATAAAGAAAAAAAGGAACAGAGGGAAAGCTTTGCGTTCCATATGTCAAAGCTTTTGCTTGGAAAATATTCACCGGAGGATCTGGGACAGGTGGTGCGTCTGCTGGATGCGGATTTTGAGTGGAAATATGTCAGCTTTGAATTTGATGAAGGTGAAGAGGCATTTTCTTCCCTTCCGTATGAAAAAAAGATGGAGGCGCAGCAGGAGCTCTCAGAGTATCTGCAGAGAAAGCTGGGAGAGGAGGCGTTTCATGTCGTGGATTCTTTGGAAACGGATGAGGATGTTTTTGGAGTGGGAATATTGATGGAACGCCGGCTCTACGAGGAAGCTTCCCTGACTGAGCGGGAATATCTGGAGGAGCTGCAGAAAAAAGCGAATCAGCAT
>CADBUD010000098.1 GCA_902797785.1 uncultured Lachnospiraceae bacterium | reverse complement strand
TTCCTAAAAATAGGAATATTATAGAGCTAGGTTAATAAGGTTACTAAATTATTCCCTGACAGTTCTACTGTTCCATACTAATTTGAGGGATAGATGGGACGATATGGGATTGTCAGTATGTCAGTAAAAATGACTGGAATGCCATTTTTTAGTATATAAATTTGAAGAATTCCTACAGCGTGTAGCTGACTGTGAGTTGGAAAACTGCGTCTCTATCAATATTTATGAAATTATATGTAGGTCATGATCGTCATTTGCAAAACATATAAGCAAGAGCCTGTAGTTTACAATGGATATTTGGAAAATCACCTGTAGGCAGGTGGTCTCCTCTTGAAATCGTGAGCTCATGCCTGTGATTGCCGCTTAGGAAACTATTCTTGCAAGCAGGAGATACCCTTAATTATATCACATAATAGAAAAGATTTCATGTTTTGATTTTTATTCTTGTCGTCAATATTATTTCAGCTGTTAAAAATAGTAATATTCAATAGCCATACTACTTGATGTATGACAGCTTCTTATGGTCGAAAAGAGCCTTCGCTTTTTCAGCATTATCTTGTAGGCCATGCATAAAATGTTCAACCGTTTGCTGTATCACGTCTTTAGTTTGCGGGATTATTCCGCTATGGATGATTTGTATAAAGTTGTGATTTAAATACTCATCTGGATTTATTTCTAGAGAGTATGGTGAAGGGAAAAGGAGAGGTGTTGATTTTTAGCTTATAATCTAATTTTTATACCTTTTGGAAGCTGAAATGTGAGAATATGAGGAGGGAAAAATGTTTAGAGTAGAAAAGAAAATCTTGATTTCTTTCGTGATATGGATGATGGCGATATCCATTCCTAAAATAAGTTTTGGAAAAGAAGCAGTTCTTTCAAATCCTGTTTATGGAGGAACAGAAGATGGTTTTTGGGAGGGAGACAGGATTTTTTTTGGAAGTTATGAACAGGATGCAAACGAGAAGAATGGGAAAGAACCGATTTTATGGAGAATATTATGGATACAAGGAAATAAAGCACTATTATTATCAGAGTATGCCTTAGATGTAAAGGCATATCATCAAAAAAGTAAAAAAGTAACATGGAAAGATTCAGATGTAAGAAAATGGTTGAATACGGAATTTTTTGAGGATGCTCTGGGAGGGAAAGATAGCTGGTTTGGAAGTAAAGTGAAAAAGACAAAATGCAAAAACATGGATCATGTAAAATATGGTACAAATGCAGGAAGCGATACTTATGACTATATTTTTCTGCTTTCATGGGAAGAAACTTTTATGGAAAAATATGGTTTTACGAAAGCAAGTGAGGTCCTTACGAAAAATCCGTTTCAATATGGGGATGTCAGTTACTCTAGATTATGTTATCCGACCCGATCCTGCTCTTTAAAGAATCCGCTGATTACAAGAACCCATGATACCAGATATAACCATGATATGTCAGTAGGAGTAGAAGGGTTTGGGAGCATTTATTGGATTTTGAGGACACCGGGATCGAAACAAAGATATATTTCCTATGTGAGCAGATGGGGGAGAACTACCTATACATTTGATAGTCCTGTGAACCATTTAGAAAGCTGTATAAGACCTGCGCTATGGATAGATTTATCAGATTTAAATATCAAAAAAATTGGGAAAAAAAGATTTGTTGTAGGAAAAAATAGAAAATTTGTTAAAAGAGCTTGTAGAGAAAACAAGATGGGAAAATATAAGTTATTGATTATGAATTTTTTGGAAAATGAAAAAAAGGTGGAGCATGAGGCAATAAAAATAGCCCGAAAACAGAATCGAAGAAAGCTATCTAACCCAGTTTTTGGGGGGAATAAAAAAGGAGAGTGGGAAGGAGACCGTGTTTATTTTGGCAGATATTCCGGAAAAAATATTTTGTGGAGAGTTTTAAATAAAGATGATGGAAAAATCATATTATTATCGGAATATGGAATTGAGAAAATGCAGTACAGTGAGAATCGAAATAATATATGGGAAAAGTCGAAGGTAAGAAACTGGTTAAATAATGAATTTTATAGAGAGGCATTTAGTGGGAAAGAAAGAAGAGCAGTTCTTTTGAGTTATATAAAAAATGAAAAAAATCAGATTTATGGAATTAGTAATGGAAGGGATACAAGAGACCATGTGTTTTTATTATCTTGGGAAGAGTGTATGAAAGAAGAATATGGATTTACAAAATCTGATCATGGAGGACCTTGTGAAAGTATGACGAGGATCGTGTAAAAAAATAAAAAAGGAGATTGATTAAATAAAATTCATGTGATATGATGAAAAACGGTAGTTATTTTTATAAGATTTACACCACTTTACATTTTTTTGACAAATAGAAATATTTAAGCAGAAACACCTTCTTGTATAATAGATTTGTATAATACATACAAAAGAAAGTAATCTGCACGACCAATCTATTATACAACGAAAAGAATATTATTAGAAGGCTTTAGCGATATATATATTTTCAGATGTTCTTTTCCCCGACAGTCGAGACTCTGTTCCTGCTTGTGCTTTCTATCCTTGCCATGGAGTCGGCGGATTCTAGCCGTACATTATACTGGCATTTCCTGTCCGACATTACGGAGAGGTCATTAAATATCTTTTATTATGCTTGCTCTTATGCTAAGGAATCGATGATTTCGTATTTATGAATTTGACAGCCCGTATGGTGCTACGTCTGGTTCCAGCCGAAAAATTGAAGTAAGCTATTATGAGCAGAAGACTTTCTGGTCGCTATGCAGCGATATGGTGCGGAGCGAAAAAGGAATTGAAATGCTGGTCAATTCGATCCACCTTAGTTATTGCACCATGAAACTTCTGCTATATCAGGATGAGACATTTTTCATACCGCGATAAAAGTGTATAGGAACTCCGTTCTGTGATTAGTGAACAAATCCGACAGCAGGTGTCATATATAAAGTTGTAAACTGGTGTAAGATTTAAAAAGAAAGGAAGAAAAAAATGAAACAATGGAAGAAACTATCGACAATTTGTACCTTGGCTTTTGCCTTTTTGCTCTTTCTCACAGCAGGCACAAAGGCGCAGGCGGCGGACATTTCTCAGACAAACCAGACCAGTTCTACGGTTACGGTAAAGATTGACGTGAATTCAACGGAAACAGCGGATGCGATTGCTATTTCATCAGATTACAATAAGGTTACCACGGCATCCAAGATTACGCTCCCGGCCAATGCAACCAGCTATCAGTTCAAAAATCTGAAGGCCGGATGTTCCTACTATGTCTGCCTCTACTACACCTATACCAGTCCTTATACAGGAATGAAGTCGAGCTACACGACAAGACAGACGATTGTTACCCTGCCGGAGAAAGTGAAAAATGTAAAACAGAAAAAATGGTGGTATTATATAGAGTCTGTAGATTTTGTCTGGGATGCACAGACGGCATGCAAATATGATTACATCGTCTATAAAGCAAATGGAAAGAAGCTGGTATCGAAAAGTGACGTTTATGGAGCATCCTCTTCCTTCTCGGTTAAAAACAATGAGATGTATACCGTAAAGGTTCGCGCTCATATGACGCTCAACGGAAAGAATTATGTCAGTGCCTGGTCAGATAAGGCATACTTGTTCACACAGCCGATGATTTCCACAGCAAGAGTCTATAAATCAGGAAAGAAAGTAAAGCTTTCCGTAAAATGGGGAAAAGTCAGTGGCATGAACAGCTATGATATCTTTATTTCCGATAAGGAGACAAAAGGCTATAAAAAAGCAGGGACAGTCAAAGCCTCTAAGGGTTCTGCGACGATTACCAAATTCGGAAAGAAAAAATTAAAAGCATCAAAGAAGTATTATGTTTACATTGTTGGAAAGAAAAAAGTAGGAAAGAAGACCTACACGAGTGGAAGACATTATGCGTCATTGATTCAGGGAAGTACGGCATCTACGGTATGGGCATTCGATAAGTAATTATTTTTTGTGAGTGAAGTAAAGCGAAGCTACAGAAAATCAGGATGACAGTACACCAAATGCTGTGAAATAAAAAGATGAAAAAAGAAAACTCAGGAAATTTAAAAGAAAATTTCCTGGGTTTTTATTATTGTTACGGTATCCCGAAAGGTATTTAAAATGGTTACGATTCACAGTTCCTCTCCCGGCATTCGGATTTTCCACTGCTTCGCAGCTCTCCCGGCACGTTTGCCCCCAACATCTTAAAGTGAAATTATTCCGGTTCCTTAGCCTTGATGACACAATTCCGGCCGTTGGCTTTTGCGGAATACAGGGCGTCATCCACGCGGGAAAAAATCTTTTTCGGATCCTCTGCCCCGGAGGTGCTGGTAACGCCAAGGCTGACCGTCAGATGATTGATCTTATCAAAATGATGTGACTCGATCTTTTTCCGGACGCGCTCCGCAAATTCGATCGCATGCTCTACCGACTGCTCTAATAAGAGAACGAAGAACTCTTCTCCGCCCCAGCGTCCAACGGCTTCGCCCTTGGACTCGTCTACGGATTCTTTTAGGATGGCAGAGACTTCTTTTAATACCATATCGCCCGTTTCATGTCCATACGTATCATTGACTTTTTTGAAGAAATCGACATCCAGCATAACAAGAGAGACCTTTTTATTCTGCCGGTTGCTCTCGGCGAGAGATTGCTGGATACGGCGTTCGATTTCGCGACGGTTGTACATCCCGGTCAGTTCGTCCGTAATAGCCATGCTGGTCAGCTTTTTATTCAAATCCAGAAGTTTGTCATAAGCGACCTGAAGCTCCTCGGTAGTCAACTGCACCAGACTGGCAAATCGCTGAACCAGGGAAGCCTGACCACGAATCTGTGAATCGTCGATTTTGAAAGGTGGAATCTCACGACCTGTTTTTTCGCCCTCGCGCATGGCAATGGAAATCAGTGTGAGATTATATTCTACGATTTTTCCGGTCGTAGGATTTCGCATGATTTCACCGCCGGTACAAAAACCGGAAGTGTCTGCAAAAAATCCAAAAGGTTCGATTTCCTTTTCGATGAAATCGCCCCAGAACATTTTTCTGCCGGCGCAGGTAAAGAGAAGAATACATTCCGGTTCGAACTCCCGGATGACCTCACAGCGTTTATTTACAGCCTCGATGATCCCGGCAGGGTCTCCATAGGTGAGATTGATGGTCATGCCGTTTTCAATCGTGCCGGCAAGATAAAGGGAATTGTCTTCTGCCGCTTCGGTAGGATGGCGGAGAATATCGATTCCGTCCTGACGAATCATCAGAGGGAACTCCATGACCTCCTTGGCAAACTGCTCTTTGCTTTCGGTGCGGAGATACTTTTCATAAATTTCGTAGGCAGGAGCATGATCGATTTCATAAAGATGATTTTTCTCAGCCTTTGTGACCTGGAAGGAACGGCCAATCGTTCTCCAGCCTGCGGTATAATCTACATCAATGTGAAAATCCTTACCAACATAAACGACAATGACGATGGCATTTTCATAAACACCGTCTTTGGTAAGGACGTATTTTGGATCCTTGAAAATATCATGTCCGATCGGATGCCCTCCAAAAATTTTGATTTCCTTACGGCAATGACAGACCTCATCAAACAGCTCGTGGCTGTTGGGAAGGGAATCATAAATCAGAATCTCTGCTGCTTTGATCTCTGGGAACGAGTCAATGAACTCACATACCTGCTTTCCAGTCTCTGTTTCATGCATTAAAATCTGGTCAAAGCATTTGACATGAACCTCTGTTTTTTCAAAGGTAATGACAGAAAGCAAGATTCCCGGCTGCATGATCTTACTGCCATAAATTTCGCTGTTTGAAGCAGAACCTGCAATTTCAGCTTCTGGAAATTCAGAAGAGAGCCTTTGAATGACCAGACGGACAATATCTTCTTTTTCTGTTCCGCAGTATAAATGAAATAGTACGGAAGAATAAGTCTTTGAAGATAAAAGCTCATGAATTTTTGGAATTTCCTGATTCAGGGAATTTTGGTCAAAAATTTGAAAAAGGGTTTGTTTCATAATCAGCCTCCTCACGTGCTGCGACATACTGTCTCCTTTACGATGTGCATATGAAATAAATCGTGTGTCGCAGTAATCATATGAATATTTACTCGATCGTTTTCTCTTAAAGGTATGGATTTCGGACAAAAATGTGCGCTTTCAAAAATAGCGCAATGATGAAAATCAGTCGAAGGGAATCATTTTTGACGAAAAAATATATGAAGACATTATAGCATATTTTTATCATAAAGGTCAATCCTCATCCGTTTCAATTTTCTCTGTTTCAAAAATAAATTTCACGGAGCAGGTGGTTCCTTTCGCTGACCCGGCGAAACTCTCATATGTTTCTTCGGCATCAATGACAGCATTGACCCGGTCGATGGAGGAGGTAATATCTTTATGGAACCGGCGGGATAGTTTTTTGATGCCTTTCTTGTAATATTTTTTCATTCCCTTGTACAGCTTTTGGGAGCCGTCCCGAAGCGCTTTGACCCCATCGGTCAGTTTACCGGTGCCATCAGCCAGCTGAATGCCGCCATCGGCAAGCTGGGAAGCACCGCCAAGCAGGGTGCCGACGCCAGTGTCCAATGCGGTTGATGCTTCGGACAGGGCAGAGGTTCCCTCATGAAGAGCCTTGGCTCCCTTTCCAAGAGGGTTCAGGCCATCCGCTAAGGCACCGCTTCCCTGCTCCAGGGAGGATAAGCCTTTGCTAAGGGAGGTGGTTCCGTTAGACACCTTTTTTAATCCGGTCAGCAGGGAGGCATTTCCGGATGAAAGTGATTTTAGTCCGCTGGTCAGCTCAGAGGAGCCCTTGGAAAGTTTTTTTAGTCCGTTTTGGAGGGTCTGGTCTCCCTGATAAATTGCCGTCAGGCCGCTATCTAAGGCTTTGGTTCCCTGATAAAGCTGTGTCAGACCGCCGTTTAATGCCTTACTTCCCTGATAGACCTGCTTCAGTCCCTGGGTCAGGGCACTTTGTCCCTTAGCAAGTGCAGCAGTACCGGAGGCCAATGCTGAGCTTGAATCGGAGAGGGCAGGCAGGGAAGAAGCCATCCCGCTGATGGATTCGTTCAAACGTCCGATTCCGGCAGAAAGGGACGTAAGATCGGAATGAACCGTTTCAACGCTGCTCTGAAGAGAAGCTGCCTGATCGGACAGGGCAGAGGCTTTGGCAGTGAGGTCTGCCGTTTGGGCTTCGCTTTGACCAGAATCCAGATTATTTTTTATGGAAGAAAGTGCCTGATAAGTGCTGCGGAGCTTTGTCAGATGAAGAATACCATTGACATCCATCTGTCCTTCTGTCAGGGCGGTGCTCATCGCAAAAGAAAAATCCTCCTCACTGCAGGAGAGGTAGGACGCATCTATCTGGGAAGAAATTTCATTCATCTGTGCCTCAATGGTAGAAGAAAGAGCAGAGACGGAACCGGAAAGCTGCGTGGCTTCTGCAGAGAGCGCATCCGACGTTTCTTTGATGGAAGCAGCCTTTGCAGCGAGACCAGGCGTTTCCCCTGTTCCTTCAAAGGTGGAAAGGGCAGAAGAGGAATGAGCCAAAAGTCCGACATCAGAATCAGAGCCCTGCAGGGAAGAAGAAAGTTCGTAAGTCTCCTCCATCAGCGCACCGATTCCGGCATGGAGGGAGGAAGTGGCTAAGACCAGTCCTGAATCGCCCTCATATCCTTCGCTCAGAGCGGCAGAAGCTGACAAAATTCCCATCTCGCCTTCATAGGCAGAAACAATGGCGGAGGAGCCGGATACGACACCGGTACTTCCCTCATAGCCGGAAAGAATCGCCTTGGAACCGGCAAGGGCGCCCTGCTCGCCTTCCCATCCCCGGATGAGCTTTTGAGAACCGGCAGATAGGGAAGACAATCCGTCATCTAATGCCTTGCTTCCCTGATAGGCAGAGTGGCTGCCGGATTTTAACTGGCGGACACCGGATAAAATGCCCTCGTCTCCCGTATAAGCATCGGCGAGCAGGGAGCTGCCGCTGGCAGCAGACGCAGCACCCTTATGCAGTTGCTTTGCTCCGGTGGAGACGGCAGAGATTCCTTTGGAAAGACCGGCGGCTCCCTCATCTAAAGCACGGGTGCCGTTGTTTAAAAGAGAGGTTCCGTTCTTTAGGGAAGAAATACCTAAGGAGGCAGCAGAGAGGGCAGAAGCAAGAGCGTAGGCGCCCTCGTTCAGGCCTTCGCAGCCCTCATAGAGCTGATCGGTGCCGTCGCTGAGCTTTCCATTTGCCTTTGTGAGTTTTTTTGTAGCATCATCCAGATCGTCGATCGAGTCCGAAACCTTGCTGATATCAATTCCTTCAGTAAGGTCAAATTCCGATAATAGATGGTTCATGGCAATGGTCATTGTTGGACTTAAGGAGAAATCGACGGCATCTGCAGTGATTTCCAGATAATCCGGAAGCTCGATTTTTTCTGCATCCTCATCTAGATCGCTGAAATCCATATGCTCTGTATCCAGAGAATCTGCAAGTCCAGGAAAAGCCATACCGATCACGACGTGATTCCCATCCTGGGTCAGAAGACGTCCGTTTTCCACCTCAATGTTGGAAAAAATTTGAGAGGGCAGAACCAGACCGGTGAGCATGCAGAACGGAACAGAGACTGATTCCCGGCTTCCATTGATGTCTGCCTCATGGAACTGGCGATTGGTATAGTCAAAACGAATCTTGACCTTGCCACTTTTTCCGGCAAGATCCTTTGGTGCAATCAAAGCCCCATCCAGCCAGTAGGTCACCTTGATACTGACGGGAAGGTCTTCTTCCTTTCCGGTTCCCTGATAGCTGATTTCTTTTCCATCGGATGCCCAGGTCAATTCCGAGCCGTTCTGGATATAGCTTTCATTTCCACTGGTGTTTTTTATGCCGGTAAGATTTGAGCAGTCCGAAAGGGAGGCGGATTGATGCAGGTTGTTCAATTTGGTATCAACGATGACAGAGGAAACCGTTCCAGAGGCATCGGCAGAGACATAGACGGTTTCTTCTTTATCCTTTTTTTCTTCCGAGGTTGTTTTTTTCGTCTCTTTTTCTGCTTTGCTGCCATTTTTATTCGTGGTATCTTTGTCTACTGTTTTTGAGGATCCTTCTGCCAGTGCGGTTAAGGGATGGGGAGTGGGGAGAATCGTGGTAGATAAGATAGCAGTGGTCAGTGCCAGAGCTGTGGTTCTGGTAAGTTTTCTATTGATATTCATGGGATTCCTCCTAGTTTAAATTCAAAATCACTTTTATTGTGTTGGATTGATTTTTAAAAGTCAATAGGGAAAGTGGTTAATAAAAAAAATAATCATTTATCGGTGGTTATTTTGGTAAATTCGTGTTATAATCGGTGAGATATAGTAAGCGCATTACGGCACACAAGCGCGATGAAGAACGAATAAATTCGTTTCCCATGTAATAAAAGAAATCAGAAACAGGAGACAGAGACGTATGAATCGAAGGATAGAAAAAATTTCATTGATCGGACTGGGAGCAATGGGCGTATTTTTTGCGCCAAGACTGTTTCAGACCTACCAAGAGTCGTTTTGGGTCACGGCAGGAGGAGAGCGAAGAAAACGCTTAGAGCAAAGAGGGGTAACGGTCAACGGGGTAAACTATCATTTTCCCATCGTTTCCCCGGAGGAGAAAAAAGAGGCAGATCTGATTTTGATCGGGGTCAAAGGATATTCGCTGGATCAGGCAATGGCGGATATCAAGAATCAGGTGGGAGAGCATACCCTGATTCTTTCTTTGCTGAATGGGGTGGACAGTGAAAAAAAGCTCATCGAAGTCTTTGGAGAGGAACATGTCCTTTATGCGTTCATGAGGATGTCGATCGTGATGAAGGATGGAACAGCGGATTTTGATCCTTATTGGGGAAAGATATATTTTGGAGAAAAGAAAAATACAGAATATTCCGATCGGGTCCTTGCCGTGAAGGAAGTGTTTGAGCGGGCCGATATTCCCTATCAGATCGAAGAGGATATGTTAAAAGGAATCTGGTTCAAATATATGTCGAATATTGGAGAGAATCTGACCTGTGCGCTTTTGGGGGTGCCGTTCGGGAGTTTTCAGGTCAGCGAACACGCAAATTGGTTCCGAATCAAGGCAATGCGGGAGGTCGCTGCCATTGCCCAAAAGAAAGGAATCGATCTGGGAGAAGAAGAAATCCGCCAGCAGAACGAAACCGTGCTGACGATTCCCTATGCCAATAAACCATCGACATTACAGGATTTAGAGGCGGGAAAGCCGACAGAGATCGAGATGTTCGCAAAGACGGTGGTGGAAATGGGGAAAGAGGTCGGAGTGGAAACGCCGCTTTGTGAAATGTTCTATCATGGAATCCGAACTTATGAGGAGAAAAACGAAGGGAAAATATAAAAAGGAGGTTCCTGTTGTGAAGCAGGAACCTCCTTTGTTTTCTAAGAGGAAAACACCTGTTGGGTCAGTTCTTTTAATTCCTGTGTTCCTTTGAAAATATCTTGTTGCGCAAAAACAGCGCTGATCATGGCAGCTCCACAAAATCCGAGTCCGGCAAGCTGCGCAAGATTTTCTTTGGTGATTCCGCCGATGGCAACGACAGGGATTTTTACAGCGGCGCAGATTTTTTTGGCCGTTTCGTGGGATACCTCTTTGGCGTCGGCCTTTGAGGAAGTGGGAAACATCGCGCCGGTACCAAGATAATCGGCTCCCTGCTGCTGGGCAGTAAGAGCCTGTTCAAGGGTTCTGGCAGAAGCACCGATGATCTTGTCCGGTCCCAGGATTTCCCGTGCGCGGGCAGGATTTAGATCCTTTGCGCCGACATGGACGCCATCAGCGTCGATTTCTTTTGCTAATTCCACATCATCATTGATGATCAGGGGGACCTGATAGGTTCGGCAAAGCTCTTTGATCAAAAGGGCTTCTTTTTTCAGTTCTTCGTGGGAAAGATGCTTTTCCCGAAGCTGAAGCATGGTCACGCCGCCCATAAGAGCCAGCTTGACCTGTTCATATAGTGTCTGGGGACCGGCAAATCTCCGGTCAGTAATTGCATAGAATAAAAGTTGTTCCGGATGTACGTTCATATATGCTCCTTTTCCTTCAAACCATTTGTCCGTGCGCATCATTTCAGACCGTTAAATATACCCTTTAAGACGCAGAAGATACAGCCATCCGGTCAGAGTGAAGGCACAGAGCAGGGTCGTGATCATGACGGCACTGCTGGAAATGGTTCCTTCATGTCCCATATTTTTTGCCATGACAAAGCTGCTGATCGTTGTAGGAGAGCCTAGCATGATCAAAAAAGCGACGAGCTTATCCTGATAAAAACCAAGCTTGACTGCGACCGGCAAAAAAATGGCACAAAAAGCGGCCAGTTTTAAGATGCTGGCAGCCACTGCCGGTTTCCAGGCGAGAAATGCCTTTTTTAAATCAAGACTGGCGCCCATCGCCATCAGTCCCATGGGTGTCGCCAGGCCGGAGAGATAGCCGGTAGTCTTTGACAGGATCGGCGGCATGGGAATAGAAAAAAGAGACCAGCAGATTCCGATAAAGATTCCAATCAGAATCGGATTTGTCACAATACCTTTGAGTGTCTTTAAGAGAAGTTCCCGGCTCATGATTTCTTTTCGCGGTTTTAGGAAGGACAGAAGGAGAACGGCGAAAATATTGTACAAAGGGACTGCACCGATGATCATCAAAGGAGCAGCACCGGCGTCTCCATAGATATTTTGAATAAATCCGATTCCTAAAAGTGCCGCACTCGAACGATAGGAGGCCTGAACAAACTCGCCCCGCTGCGAAGAGTCCTTCAAGAAGAAAGATAAAAGGAAAGAAATCAGGATGCAGCAGATCGTCACGCCAAAGCAGATGAGGACGAAGCTGCCATCCCATACCTGATGAAAATCTTCTTTCGCCAGATCGGAAAAGACCAGGACGGGAAGCGCAATCTTAAATACAAAGGAATTCATTTCTCCGGCAAAGCGATCGGTGAAGATTCCGGTTTTTTTAAAGAAAAAACCCAGAAGCATCAAAAGAAAAATCGGGACCGTCGCATTCAGGCAGAAAATCAGATTGTCCATGAGCCTGACCGCTTTCTATAATGCCTGTTTGATCGCCTGAAGGAGATCCTGGTATTCCTCAAAGGCAGGAAGATGCGGGTAGTCAGCCTTGATCTTTTCGGTGGTACGGAATAAAAATCCTGCCTTGCCGGCTTCGATCATTTTGAGATCATTGTAGCTGTCGCCGCTCGCAATCGTATCATAGCCGATGGACTGAAGCGCCTTGACCGTCGTATATTTCGAATCCTCGATCCGCATGCGGAAGCCGGTGATTTCTCCATCATCAGCGACCTCTAAGGAGTTGCAGAAAATCGTCGGCCAGCCGAGCTTTTCCATTAAGGGAGAGGCGAACTGCGTGAAGGTATCACTGATGATGATGACCTGTGTGAGAGAACGGAGCTCATCCAAAAACTCCTTGGCGCCCGGAAGAGGGTCGATCAAGGCAATGGTCTCCTGGATTTCCTTTAAGCCTAAATGATGCTCCTTTAGAATGCCTAAGCGCCACGCCATCAGCTTGTTATAGTCGGGTTCATCTCTGGTGGTTCGTTTTAATTCCGGGATGCCGCTTGCCTTTGCGAACGCAATCCAGATTTCCGGGACCAGTACACCTTCTAAGTCTAAACATACAATATTCATGGGGGATTCCTTTCTTTTTATGTTTTTTTGATTTTATGGTACTGCATGAAAACGCAAGACCACAGTGAAAATCCCCGAAAGGATTTCCGCTAACGAGTATAACATATTTTTTGTAGGTACGTCTACAAATTTTTAATGACGGCTCAAAATCTTCTGCTGAAAATCTTATGGCAAGTGCCAAATATCTGATTTCAATTGAAAAAAAGGAAAAGATTTGATATAAATAATACATAGAGTTTTATCGTAAAAAACGTAACAGAGAAGCCAAATGGCTGAACTGTTACTAAAAAACGGAGTATGTCCTATGGAACAAGAAAAATAAAATGGAGGATTCAAAATGAAAAGAAACAAAACCAAACGAAGAGCTCTGTGGGGAATGATGCTTGTCATTCTTCTGGTAGTGGGAATGGTGAGCGGATGCGGCAAAAAGAAAACGTCAGAGCTGGAACGGAAACAGTTCATTGTGGGCTTTGACGCATCCTTTCCGCCGTACGGCTATAAGGATGACAATGGAGAATATGTCGGCTTTGACCTGGACCTGGCGCAAGAGGTCTGTGCAAGGAATGGATGGGAGCTGGTGAAACAGCCAATCGACTGGGATTCTAAAGATATGGAATTAAATTCCGGAGCGATCGATTGCATTTGGAATGGCTTTACGATCAATGGACGGGAAGGAAAATATACCTGGTCGAAAGCCTATGTGGATAATTCGCAGGTCGTTATTGTCAAGGCGGATTCCCAGATTGAAACGTTATCAGATCTTGCCGGGAAAATCGTAATCGTACAGGCGGATTCCTCTGCCTTAGCGGCGTTTACCGGAGCTGATGCGACAAAGGAAAATATCGATCTTGCTCATTCGTTTCAGACGCTTCAGCAGGTCAGCGATTACAACAGTGCTTTTTTGAATCTGGAATCCGGTTCGGCGGATGCGATCTGCATGGACATTGGTGTGGCACTGTACGAAGTGACACAGCGAGGCTCTGGATTTAAGGTGCTGAGCGAAGAGGTTTCCTCAGAACAATATGGAATTGGGTTTAAACTGGGAAATGTGGAGCTGAGAAATCAGGTGCAGACAGCTCTCGATGCGATGGAAGAGGATGGGACCTTTGCACAGATTGCAGATCTTTGGGGCTTGTCGGGCAGTATCTGCCTTGGCAGGGAAGGAACGGATACAGCATATTTGCAGGATGCCGGGGAGACGGAAAATAGTGGAAGTTCATTATCCGGCGTCATAAAAGAGCTGGCCATGGGAATGGGAGCCTCCCTGTTGATTTTCTTCCTGACGATTCTGTTCTCCCTTCCATTAGGACTTTTGATCATGACGATCCGCCGTTCAAAGATATGGCTCCTTCAGTGGCTTGCCAGGATCTATATTTCTATCATGCGGGGGACGCCGCTGATGCTCCAGCTTTTGGTCGTATTTTTTGGACCATACTATGTCTTTGGGCTTCAGGTGTCAGCGGAGTTTCGGTTCTATGCCGTGATTCTTGGATTTTCTTTAAATTATGCCGCATATTTTGCGGAAATCTTTCGCGCGGGCGTTGAGGGGATTCCAAGAGGACAGAAGGAAGCGGCCTTTATTCTGGGCTATTCGAATGTGCAGACCTTCTGGAAGATTACTTTTCCACAGATGGTAAAGCGCGTCATTCCGCCGGTCACCAATGAGATTATTACCTTGGTCAAGGATACGTCATTAGCGTTTGCGCTGGCTTATACGGAAATGTTTACGATAGCGAAGCAGACGGCTGCGGCACAGGCGTCGATCATGCCGTTGTTTGTCGCAGGCCTGTTTTATTATGTGTTCAATTTTATTGTGGCGCTTGCGATGGAGCGGGTAGAAAAAACGATTTCGTGGAAGATTGTCTAGCCGTGCGCCAAATACGACAAAAGGGAGTATTTGTGTGCATTTTGTTGCTATGAACAGCAGAGCTGTGAATAGTAACGTAGGGCTAAATTGTTACCGGGAAAACATAGATGAAATGGAGTGTGAAAAAATGGCATTATTACAGATCGACCATATCAAGAAAAGCTTTGGAGAGTTAGAGGTGCTTAAAGATATTTCCATGAAAGTAGAGGAGGGCGAGGTGGTTTCGATTTTAGGACCGTCCGGTTCAGGAAAATCGACGCTGCTTCGATGCGCGACTCTGTTAGAGACCATGGATGACGGCACCCTGATTTATGATGGGAAGACAGCAGCAGAAAGTGTGGATGGTCGTGCTGTCTATGCCTCGAAGCAGCAGCTCGGGGAGATAAAAAATACCTATGGACTGGTATTCCAAAATTTTAATCTGTTTCCGCATTATACCGTTCAAAAAAATGTGACGGATGCACCGATCCACGTTCAAAAGAGGAGCAGGGCGGAGGTAGAGAAAAAAGCGGAACAGCTTCTGAAAAAAGTGGGACTTTGGGAGAAGAAAAACGCCTACCCGTATCAGTTGTCAGGCGGGCAGCAGCAGAGAGTGGCAATCGCGAGAGCTCTTGCCATGGAGCCGAAGTTATTGTTTTTTGATGAACCGACCTCGGCACTTGATCCGGAAATCACAGCGGGGATTTTAAAGGTATTAAAGCAGCTGGCAATGGAGAAAATGACCATGGTCATTGTGACTCATGAAATCGATTTTGCACGCAAGGTATCCGGCAAGGTGGTATTCATGGATGGCGGACTGATTGTGGAGCAGGGACGCCCGGAGGATGTCATCGACCATCCGGATAACGAAAGAACACGGATGTTCTTGCAGAAGCTGGAGAAACAGTGAGAGGAAAAAGGGAAGTTTCTAAGAAAGGATGGAAGAACAAAATGACAGAGAAAAGGGAAAATACCACAAAAAGAAAGACAGCACTGACCATTGCGGGAAGTGACAGCAGCGGTGGAGCGGGGATCCAGGCGGACATTAAGACCATGCTGGCGAACGGCGTTTATGCCATGAGCGCAATTACTGCACTTACGGCACAGAACACGGTCGGCGTCAGGGAAATCATGGAAGTGACACCGGCATTCTTGGGAAGCCAACTGGATGCTGTTTTTGAGGATATTGTTCCGGATGCCGTAAAGATTGGTATGGTATCATCAGAAGCACTGATCGTGGAAATTGCCAAAAAGCTGCGCTTCTATCAGGCAAAAAATATTGTCGTGGATCCGGTGATGGTTTCGACGAGCGGCAGTATGCTGTTAAAGGAATCTGCGATAGAATGTCTGAAAGAGGAGTTATTCCCCCTGGCGCGGGTGCTGACACCGAATCTTCCTGAAGCAGAATGGCTGACCAAAACGAAGATCACATCGAAGGAGGAACAGTCTGCCGCTGCAAAAATGATTTCAGACCGCTATGGCTGCGCCGTGCTCTGCAAAGGAGGACATTCAGAAAAAGGAGCAGATGATGTCCTTTATGCAGAGGGAGAAGAGATCTGGTTTGGTGGCGTGCGAATTGACAATCCCAATACCCACGGGACCGGCTGTACCTTATCCAGCGCGATTGCGTCAAATCTTGCCAGGGGCATGGATCTGAAAGCATCCGTCCAAAAGGCAAAGGACTATGTGACGAACGCCATTGCGAGCGGTCTGAATCTGGGAAAGGGGCGCGGACCGATCGATCACGGATTTGAAATCAAGATGGACTCATGAACAAAACGGCAGGCCGTTTCGTTCATGAGTATAACATTAGGGAAACGCTGATTAAAGCGTTTC
>CADBUD010000097.1 GCA_902797785.1 uncultured Lachnospiraceae bacterium | reverse complement strand
GTATGAGGATTTCAGGCGCGAATGCGCCGGGAGAGCTGCGAAGCAGCGGGAAATCCGAATGCCGGGAGGGGGACTGTGAATAGTAACCCAAGGTTTATTCCTAATTCATAAACAGGCTTGCAATATGATACACTACACAGGAAAGGATCAGCGCATTGCAGATATAGAACAGTGCGACCTTCACGGTCCATTTCAATGAGTGTGATTCTTTGTAGGTCGTGGAAAGTGCCATCAGGCAGGGAATATTAAATGTCGTGGCAAACATGAAGGCAAGTGCTTCTGCCGGCGCGATTCCCTGTGACATCGCAGTACCGAGAAGTGCCGTGTCTGTCGATGCCGTTTTGGCATAGAAGGTCGCCTCCATGAGAGAATTTCCTCCCATAAATACAGCATTCAATGTTCCCAGGACAGCTTCCTTTGCAAAGGCGCCGCTGACAAATGCCATGAAGGTCTGCCAGCCCATACCGAAGAATCGGGTGATGGGTTCGATTAGGGTCCCGACCCGGTACAGCAGGCTGTTAGCTACATTGCCGTCCTTTGAAAATGACAGCACATAAAAGAGAATGGAGACCAGGGTCACGGTGCTGAGCGCTCGTTTGAAAATGTCCCATGCCTTGTAGAACGCTTCCTTGATGATATGTTTCCAGTGTGCCTTGTGATATGGCGGGAGCTCCATGATCATGCCGCTTCTCGTTTCTTTTGGTGCCAGCTTTCTGCTGAATACCTTTGATACAACGACCATGGTAATCACGACATAACAAAGGATGCCCACACAGACGAGCATCGTCTGCCACCACGAAAAGAACATTCCGGATATGACAGGAATGATCGACCAGATCGAAGCACAGGGAATTGCCCAGACAATCGACATAGCAAGCATTCTCTGTCCCCAGTTGTCCATGACTCTCGTGCCGCAGGCTCCGCCGATCGTACAGCCAAAGCCCATCAGCATCGGACAGATTGCCTTTCCCTGCAGACCGAGCTTGGAAAGCAGGCCATCGAACTGGTAGGCTGCACGGGCAAGAAACCCTGTTTCCTCCAGAAAGCCGAAGACAATATTTACCCCAAACACAAAGCTTGCCATGGAGATGGTGAAATACAGGACATTCGGAAGCATCAGGCTGAAAACGGAAACGATCCACGGATGAACGTTCCAGCCAGTCAGCAGGCTGTCGATCGGATCATGCAGCAGGGTCGGAATCATCTGTCCGATTCCCATGAACGGCATCATGATGAGCATGGCCACGAGGAAGGCAAGAAGCACCACTCCGATGCATATGAGCTTGCCAAGAACCGGTCTTGTCATCAGGCGGTCAAATTTGGACATTTGATACACTGCCTCTTTGGTCTTTGTGACATTGGAAAGAAGATTGCTGACCCATTCAAATTTTTCTCTGCCGTCTGCCTTGATATCTCTTTGTTCTTCTGGTGCCGGAACGGTCAGCTTATGGGGAGATTTCAATTCCTTGGCAATGAGCTTTTTGAGCGTTTCGTATTCCCCGGCGTCTGTCGCATTGAATGGAAGAACCGGGATGCCCAGCTTCTTTTCCAGCGCCTTGGTATCGATTTCCTTTCCCATTTCTTTGGCAACATCCATCATATTGAGCACCAGAAGAGCCGGCTGATCCAGCCTTGCAAATTCTGCCAACATGAACATGCTTCGTTCCAGCTGCGATGCATCGACCAGTACAACGATCAGTTCACTCTGACCAGATTTGATAAAATCCGTCGTGATGATCTCTTCGTCCGAATTTCCTGATAATCCATAGCTGCCCGGAAGATCGGTAACGTTGTATTTTTTCCCCTGGTACGTAAAGCTACCCTCATTTTTTTCTACTGTTTTTCCTGCCCAGTTCCCGACATGCTGACGGGAACCTGTCAAATTATTGTAGATTGTTGATTTACCGGAGTTCGGCTGACCCAAAAGTGCGATACTTCCTGTCATCTTTTTTCCACCTCGATTCGTTCTGCATCTGCCCGGTTTAAGGAAATGAGAGTTTCTCTAAGATAAATGAGCACCGGCATTTTTTTGTCATTTCTGATGGTTTGAAATGATGTGCCCTCTGTAATTCCAATCGATGTGATACGGTTCATGAAATGTTCGTCCCCACCGACTGTTTTGATTCTTCCCTGCATCTGCGCCGTCGTTTTTGTAAGCTTCACAAAATTACCTCCTTCTAATAAATATTAGTTATTCCTAACTTTTGTACAAAATTTTATCGGCAATCAAGCCGATAAAATTTTATTCCATTCCGCACAGCCACTTCCAGCCCTTGGAAAAGAACGTATTGATTGTTTGTGCGTAATGCATGGCCTCTTCTCTGGTAAAGTCATGCCGAATCGCCTGCAGTACTGCCTCCACATTGGAAGATACGAGCAGATGAAACTCCCGCCTGTCGAACTCTGGAACATGATCTCCCCGCCTGCGCAGTGCCTCCAAAAATTTCAGGGAGCTCTCCTCTTCCATTTCAGCAAGCCTATGAGCGTAGTCCTCATATCTCGTCCCCTGGGAACAGCAGACTAAAAGCTTGAACTCATCCAAATGATCGTAGATGAACCCCATGGCATACACCGCATCCTCATTAAGAAAGGCAGCGGCTGAACCGATTTTTTCAATCGCATCCTGTTCCTCCTGCTCCTTTTGACGATACAGTTCAAAGAACTGATCCAGCACCGGCTGAACAAGAGCCGAAAACATCTCCTCTTTGCCCGGAAAATGTTTGTACAATCCCGAAACCGTGATTCCCGCTTCGGCTGAGATTCGCCGCATCGATGCATTTTCAAATCCATGGGTAAGAAACTCTGCTTTTGCCGCTGCAATAATGCGCTCGTGGCTCTCAGTCTTGTCTCTTGGCATGAGATTACCTCCTTTAGGAGAACGTTGTTCTCTTTTATAAGAATACACTGTTCTCTTTCGTTTGTCAAGAAAAAGTTCTTTTGCTATATCTGTCTGTGAATGTTTTCGTGATGTTGGCGCGGATCCAGATTCCATCCTCCCTATATTCTTCTTCGATCAATTCCCCGTTTCTTTTTATCTCTGAAATTACAGACATTTCATCATACCGATACAAATGTTCTATATATTGTCTATCTTCACGCAGAACGGAATCTATGACCTCGGGCAGTTTTTCAAGTCCTCTGCCATCTTTTGCGGAAAGGGAAAGATATTTCACCGCCCGGGAATCAAAAAGTCCCATCCGCATATCATCCTCCGTGATCTGATCTATTTTATTAAAAACCGTTATGACTTTCTTTCCCGTAATCCCAAGCTGATTTAAGGTATGGTATGCCACCTTCATCTCTGCCATTCTGTTTTTTGAAGAAGCATCGACCACATGAAGGATATAATCCGCATATTTTGCTTCTTCCAAAGTGCTCCGGAAAGCATCGATCAGATCGTGCGGAAGCTTTCTTATAAAGCCCACCGTGTCTGTCAGCAAGACTCTCTGTTTCCCAGAGTTCCTGTTATATTCATACATCCTCGTCGTGGTATCAAGAGTCGCAAACAATTTATCCTCTGCCAGAATCCCTGCGCCTGTGAGCGCATTGAGCAGGGTCGATTTTCCAACATTCGTATATCCCACAATTGCGAATACCGGATATCTGCTTTTTTCTCTGCTTTTTCTGGTGACTTCCCGATGTGCCGTCAGATCATCGATCTCATGTTTTAATTGTGACACTCTTTTTCTGATCACACGCCGATCCTGCTCAAGCTTTTTCTCTCCCGGGCCTCTTGTCCCGATGCCGCCGCCCAGCCTCGACATGGAAATCCCCTTTCCGGTAAGTCTGGAGAGGTTGTACTTTAACTGCGCCAGTTCG
>CADBUD010000096.1 GCA_902797785.1 uncultured Lachnospiraceae bacterium | reverse complement strand
CTTTAAGGAAGCTCCTCCAACCAGTCCTCCATCAATATCCGGTTTCGCGAACAATTCTGCTGCATTTGCTGCATTGACCGATCCGCCGTACTGAATCCGGACTTCTTCTGCTGTCGCCTCATCATAAACCTCTTTAATACAGTCACGGATTGCCTTACAAACCTCTTCTGCCTGATCCGAGGTCGCGGTCTTTCCGGTTCCAATTGCCCAGATCGGCTCATAAGCAATGACCATGGATTTCACCTGATCGGCTGTGATGTCCTTTAAGTCAGATTTGATCTGAAGACGAATCCAATCTAATGTAATCCCCATTTCTCTCTGCTCTAAGGATTCCCCACAGCAAAGAATCGGCGTCAGGCCTGCTTCAAAGGCTTTTTTCACCTTTTTGTTCAGTAATTCATCATCCTCTTTGAAATAGTCACGACGCTCTGAATGTCCGATGATGACATATTTTACACCGGCATCTACTAACATTTCTGCGGAAATTTCTCCTGTATAAGCTCCTTTTGCTTCAAAATACATATTTTCAGCGCCGACAGCTACATTAGTTCCTTTTACAGCCTCTACAACTGGTACGATATCGATTGCCGGTACACAGTACACAACATCCACGTCATCACTTTTCACTAATGGCTCCAGCTCTTTTACCAATGCGACTGCCTCGCTTGGTGTTTTATTCATTTTCCAGTTTCCAGCAACAATTTTTCTTCTTGCCATGATTTTCTTATCCTCCTATAATATAGAATCATCCGTCGAATCACTTTTGGCAGTAAATCATTTGTCGTCTGCGCATGCAACACCCGGAAGCTCTTTTCCCTCCAGGAACTCTAAGGAAGCTCCTCCACCTGTAGAAATATGGGACATCTTATCTCCGAAGCCGAGCTGATTTACTGCTGCAGCAGAATCTCCGCCACCGATGATTGTCGTAGCGTCAGTTTCAGCCAATGCCTTTGCCACCTTGATCGTACCCTCAGCCAGTACCGGATTCTCAAATACACCCATTGGTCCATTCCAAACAACCGTCTTCGCAGTTTTTACAGCCTCTGCATAAGCTTCAGCGGTCTTTGGTCCGATATCCAGTCCCATTTTGTCTGCCGGAATGCTGTCAACATCCACATAATCAACATCGATTTTAGCGTCGATCGGGCTCGGGAAGCTTGATGCAATTGCTGTATCTACCGGAAGAAGCAGCTTTTTGCCAAGATCCTCTGCTTTTTTGATCATTTCTTTACAGTAATCCAGCTTTTCATCATCTACTAAGGAAGTACCTACCTCCTTGCCCTGTGCTTTCAAGAAGGTATATGCCATACCGCCACCGATGATCAGAGTATCGCATTTTTCCAATAAATTGGAGATTACATTTAATTTATCTGCTACTTTTGCTCCTCCAAGAATCGCGACGAATGGACGAACCGGATTTTCTACAGCATTTCCAAGGAAATCAATCTCTTTCTGCATCAGGTAACCTACGGCTGCCTCTTTTGCAAGTCTGCTGACTCCGACATTGGAGCAGTGTGCTCTGTGTGCTGTTCCGAATGCATCATTGACTACAACATCGCAAAGAGAAGCAAGATCTTTACTGAAAGCTTCTCCATTCTTTGTCTCTTCTATTCTGTAACGGGTATTTTCCAGAAGAATGATATCTCCATCGTTCATTGCCTCTACGGCTGCTTTTGCATTTGGTCCAACGACTTCCGGATCTGCTGCAAATTTTACTTCCTGTCCTAAGAGCTCTGTCAGCTTTTCAGCGACCGGTGCAAGGGATAACTCCGGCTTCGGCTCTCCCTTTGGTTTTCCTAGATGGGAGCAGAGAATAACTTTTGCACCATCTTTTACGAGCTTCTGAATCGTCGGAAGCGCTGCGGTCAGACGGTTCGTGTCTGTAATCACTCCATCCTTTAACGGTACGTTAAAATCACAGCGGCAAAGTACGCGCAGTCCTTTTACATTGATATCATCTACTGTTTTCTTATTTAAACCCATGTTTAAATACTCCTTTCTGATCTTTATTTTTATTTTCAAAAGAAAAGGTCCGGCCCAATCTATACATCCCGGCCGGACCTTTTTATGCACACATCCTCATCGACTGTTCTTCCGGCAGAGCCGGATCCGGATGGTACGACAGGCAAAGGAATCTGCATCCCCTACCCATTTTACTTTCTGCTGCTATTTCCTGAGGTCTTCTTATGCTAACTCTGAGAAATATTTGATAGTACGAACCATCTGGCTGGTGTAGCTGTTCTCATTGTCATACCATGATACGACCTGAACCTCATAAAGGTCATCAGAAATCTGGTTTACTAATGTCTGTGTAGCATCGAATAAAGAACCATATCTCATTCCTACGATGTCGGAGGATACGATCTCGTCCTCATTGTATCCGAAGGACTCGTTGGATGCTGCTTTCATTGCTGCATTGATATCCTCTTTTGTCACGCCTGCTTTTTTCACTACAGCGGTAAGGATCGTGGTAGAACCTGTCGGGGTCGGTACACGCTGTGCAGCGCCGATGAGCTTTCCGTTCAGCTCTGGAATAACAAGTCCGATTGCTTTTGCAGCACCTGTGCTGTTTGGCACGATATTTACTGCTGCTGCACGAGATCTTCTTAAGTCGCCCTTTCTCTGAGGTCCGTCAAGAGTCATCTGATCTCCTGTGTAAGCATGAATCGTACACATAATACCGGACTGGATCTCTGCGTATTTATTCAGAGCATCTGCCATCGGTGCAAGACAGTTTGTTGTGCAGGAAGCTGCGGAAATGATGGTATCATCTGCTTTCAGTGTCTCATGGTTTGTGTTGTAAACGATGGTCGGAAGATCGTTTCCTGCCGGAGCAGAGATAACAACCTTACGTGCACCGGCATTGATATGAGCCTGTGCTTTTTCTTTAGAAGTATAGAAACCGGAGCACTCTAAAACAACGTCAACGTTTAATTCTCCCCATGGGCAGTTATTTGCATCAGGGAATGCGTAGATTTTGATCTCTTTTCCGTCGACGGTAATGGAATCCTCTCCAGCAGATACGGTATCAGCTTTTTCATATTTTCCCTGGGAAGAGTCATATTTCAAAAGATGAGCCAGCATCTTTGGGCTGGTAAGGTCATTGATCGCTACTACCTCATATCCCTCTGCGCCAAACATCTGTCTGAATGCAAGACGACCGATACGTCCAAATCCGTTGATTGCTACTTTTACTGCCATAATTTTAATTCCTCCTATTAACTTAATAATTTTTCATGACAAGGCATGCTTGTCAATCTATGTCCTATTTTACTAGACTGCATAAAAAAATTCAAGTAGATTTTCACATTTTTTCCAATTCTGTTACATTTTTTGGTAACAGTTCACCCTTATTCTCCCGCAAGGTATTTTTTGTGAGTGAAGCGCAGCGAAAGTCACAGAAAATCCGGGGCAATGTGCGCGAGGTGATGCAGAATGCATCATCTCT
>CADBUD010000095.1 GCA_902797785.1 uncultured Lachnospiraceae bacterium | reverse complement strand
GAGATGATGCATTCTGCATCACCTCGCGCCCATTGCCTCGGATTTTCTGTGACTTTCGCTGCGCTTCACTCACAAAAAATACCTTGCGGGAGAATACGGGTGAACTGTTACTCTTACTCGTTACTATTTCCAACTGATATCCCACAAGGTCTTTCCATGCGTTTTTTGCACACCGAAGGCATATTTCCACTCTGTGCGCCTTTGGCGTGTACATTTTGCTACTCTTTTAACATAGGGGAAATCTGTGTGAGAATATTGTCCATATTTTCGAATACACCGCTCTTTGTCGTACTCAATGCGTTAACCTGTCCTAACTGCGTAAGCAGCCTGCCATAGTCACCTGAAACAGCATCCAGTCCGCTCTCCAGATTCTTCAGCTCCGTACCTGCAGCTTCTGCCGCGTCAGAAATTTCCTTTTGAACATCATCTGTCCTGTTTGCGCTGTTTATGATTTCATCAAAAGCACGATAGGTATTTTCTACGCCTTCCAGGCTTTTGTCCAGGGAGCCAAAGGAAATTTCCATACGCTCACTCAGCACGGTGCTGCCGTCTGTTACATCATTCAAAGATTTATTCACGTGTCCGATCAAAATATGGATTTCATCTGCAAGGGAGCGCACTTCCTCCGCTACCACGGCAAATCCCCGACCGGCATCTCCTGCCCTGGCCGCCTCAATTGACGCATTCAGTGCAAGGAGGTTGGTCTGATCCGCAATTCCCACGATTTGCTTCATATAGTCCGTAATCTCACTGACTGATGATTTAAAAGATTCAAACTCCCTCTGCATATTTGCGAAATCATCCTTCACCTCATTAGAAATATCCCGGAGATTCCCCACCGTATCCTGCACACTTACCACGGATTTTAAAATATCATTTCTGACATCATCAAATTTTTCGGAACTGATGATCATATCTTCAAATACCTTTTCAAAATTCTTAAGCTCCTCCCTTGTATTATCATCCCTTTCCATGATCTGGGTGAAAGTGTTTTCCACTTCATGAATCGCAGTCAGGGAATCCACCTCATTCTTCACAAGAAGCTTCTGATACTCCTGCACCGCAGCTGTCGCATACTTGATTGCGTGCGATACATCCGGATGCGCCACTTCTGCCATTGATTCAGCCTTCTCTGCTTCCATCTTTTCTGCTTTTTTTCTATTCCAAAACATCGTTTGACAGCCCTCCTATTCAAATACGACGCATGTCATCGTCTGGTTGATAAATTGACCATTATAGTGTTCCCCAAACCCGACAAAACCACAATGATCCCCTAACTCTCCCATTTGAGCCAGGTAATCATTCATCATCCCCCGCTGAGACAGTAAAATATGCCGGAATGCGCAGTTTACAGAAAAAATAGCAGAAATACGCTTAAAATCCGACTTAATCTTTGATATGGTGCTTTGCACGATTTCATTGATATCCCTCAGTTCCAAAAGAGTAAGAATATCTGAATCATTGACCTGACGGTAACAGCACAGACCATTTCCACTTACTTCCTTGATGGAAATGATACAGATATCTTCTCCGATCATTTTCCCGAACGGATTCTGGAACGTCTGGGTGGAAATATCCTTTTCACTCGCACCAGTCAGATCCATATAGACCCTTTTAGAAGGCTTGCCATCCAGCTCTCCTACATAATACTTGGACTTGTCCGTTTTTGACGCCACCAGACGGACATTTTCGCGGGGAGTATATAGGTTCTCCTTATATGCTTTGACTTTACCGCCCTTATTTTTTATTAGAAGATAAACCATGGAATTTTCATAGACCTTTCCATTGCAGGACACCTTGCCTGCATCTCCCGTGCCTCCCATTAACTCTATATGATTCTTATACAACAGGGGACGGATACTGGAAAGTACGACAGCATCATTTCCCGTACAGAAATCAATCACCCCGGTATCCTCACGAGATGGTTTCAATGCCGAAATGTCCTTCTCTAACCTTTCTATGTATTTGACCGGCATGGAAGATGCATCTTCAATCGCATTCGCCTTGATCATTACATTTTCTGAAAACGCGACAACTGCCACCCCTTTTTCCACCATGTCTGAGCCGTATGCCATGGCAATACAGCCAATACTCGGCACTCCCGGATAAAGCTCTTCAAGCTCTGCCACATAGCGTTCAAACTGATCCGCATTTGATATAAGAAGCAATCCCTTTGGCTCTTTGATTCCACGTACCGCCTCCTTTAGATTGCCTGATTTGCTTGCTCCATAAAACTGTTTCACTCAAATCATCTCCTTTACATGTTATTTTTCTCCAAACATTTCTGAAAAGCATTTTTTTAAAGTTTTTGTGCATAAACGCTAACTTTTTTCTAATAATATTAGCATTTTTAGATATGATTGTCAATCTTTATTCATGTGTTACTATTCACAGTCCCCCCTCCCGACATTCGGATTTCCCGCTGCTTCGCAGCTCTCCCGGCGCATTTGCGCCTGAAATCCTCATTCTGGGAGAAATTCCTGCT
>CADBUD010000094.1 GCA_902797785.1 uncultured Lachnospiraceae bacterium | reverse complement strand
CGACCAAAGGGAGTATTTGCACTCTGTGTGCCTTCGGTATGTGCATTTTGTTGCTATGAACAGCAGAGCTGTGAATAGTAACAAAAACAGTGAATAAAACAGAAAAAAACAGTTGACAAATATAAAAAAAAAGAATAAACTAAGTGATATGAAACTTAATAGAGAAGAGAAACCGATGAAGTGGAGATAAAAATGAAAGATGTATTCACAGAGAGCGGGAGGTGCTGGGATTCCCGTAATGGCAGTTCATTAAATGGACCACTGAGGGCATGGTCAAAGGAAGAAACATAGAAGAGTTAAATTGGCTTCCGAGTATTCCATGACGTGAGGCATACGTTAGTTGCAGAGAATATGTTAGTATTCGATTGAGTGTGTGGTCATACCACAAAAAAAGGTGGCACCGCGGAAAAAGTAGATTCCGTCCTTGATAAAGATTCAGTTCTTTGTCAGGGACGTTTTTTATTTTCAAAGGCTTAAAATAATCACCACACTGATACACATATTCGTTTCCTGTAAATTAGACAGAACAAGGAAAAGAAAGGAGCATTCCAATATGAAATTTCAACCTTCAATGGAAGAAGCGAAAGCATACGCGAAAGAGTATCAGGTCGTTCCAATCAGCTGTGAAATGTTGTCGGATATCAAAACCCCGATTCAAGTGTTAAATATTTTAAAAAATGTGAGTACACATTGTTTTTTATTAGAAAGTGTAGAAAATCAGCAGACCTGGGGACGATATACTTTTCTTGGCTTTGATCCGAAGCTGGAGCTGCACTGCACCGATCATCACCTGACCATCAATTCAGGAATGAAGATAGAAAAAGAAGTAGAGCATCCAAGGGAAAGCATTCGTGAGATTCTAAGAGAATATACGAGTCCGAAGCTTTCTTATCTTCCTTCCTTCACCGGCGGACTGGTAGGATATTTTTCTTATGATTATATCAAATATACAGAGCCGAACCTGAATCTGGATGCGAAAGATCAGGAGGGATTTAAAGATGTGGATCTGATGCTGTTCGATAAGGTGATTGCCTTTGATAACCTTCGCCAGAAAATCATTTTAATTGTGAATATGCCAACGGATGCACCAGAAACAAATTATAATAAAGCGGTATTTGAATTGCAAAAAATGGCAGAGCTGATTTCTCACGGAGAGCCAGTGAAAGCAGAAACGTCGAAGATCACCTCAGAAATCCGTCCCCTGTTCCAAAAGGAGGAATATTGCTCCATGGTGGAAACAGCGAAAAAATATATCTATGAGGGAGATATTTTTCAGGTCGTGCTTTCCAATCGCCTGGAAGCAGAGTTTCAGGGAAGTCTGTTGAATTGCTACCGGATACTTCGGACTTTGAATCCGTCCCCGTACATGTTTTATTTCAGCAGTGATGATCTGGAAATTGCCGGTTCTTCTCCGGAAACCTTGGTGAAGCTGGAGAATGGAGTGCTTCATACGTTTCCACTGGCCGGAACGCGGCCGCGAGGAAAGACTGAAAAAGAAGATCTGGAATTGGAACGGGAGCTTTTGCAGGACGAAAAAGAACTTGCTGAGCACAATATGCTGGTAGACCTGGGACGGAACGACTTGGGAAAAATCAGCAAATTTGGGACAGTCGAGGTGGAAAAATATGCTTCAATCGAACGATACTCCCATGTAATGCATATTGGTTCGACAGTGCACGGAGAAATCAGGGAAGGAGAAGATGGCCTGAGCGCAGTGGATGCGGTTCTTCCGGCGGGAACCCTTTCCGGAGCTCCAAAATTCCGGGCATGTGAAATCATCAATGAATTGGAAAATAACAAACGCGGAATCTATGGGGGAGCAATTGGCTACATCGATTTCACGGGAAATCTGGATACCTGTATTGCAATCCGTCTGGCGGTAAAAAAGAATGGAAAAGTCTTTATTCGTTCCGGAGCAGGAATCGTAGCAGATAGTGTACCGGAAAAAGAATTTCAAGAGTGTATTAATAAGGCAAAGGCCGTGGTAACAGCGCTGGAGGTGATGGAAGAATGATTTTGTTGGTGGATAATTATGACAGCTTTTCGTATAATCTGTTCCAACTGGTCGGAAGCTTTCAAAAAGAAATTCGGGTAATCCGAAACGATGAATGGACGGTAGAGGAAATCGAACAGGCGAAACCGGAATGCATTATTTTATCTCCCGGACCGGGACGACCAATGGATGCCGGAATCTGTGAGGAACTGGTAAAAAAGTTAAAGGGAAGGATTCCGATTTTGGGCGTCTGCCTGGGACATCAGGGAATCTGTGAAGCGTTGGGGGCGGAAATCACATATGCCAAAAAGTTAATGCACGGCAAGCAGTCGATCTGTGAAATAGACAGTGAAAGTCCTCTGTTTCATGGACTGGGACAAAAGCTTAAAGCAGCGAGATATCATTCCCTGGCAGTGAAGGAAGAAACCCTGCCAGAGGAGCTTAAAATCATTGCCAGAGCGCCGGATGGAGAGATTATGGCAGTAAGCAGTGAGAAAAATCGGCTGTATGGACTTCAGTTTCATCCGGAATCCATTTTGACGCCGGAGGGAAAAACAATTTTAGGGAACTTTTTGAGGCTGTGTGAGAAGTTATAGTAAACGCATTAAATATACTCAAGAACGAAATCGCTTGCCGTCTTGTTCTTGCATTTACGATACACAGGAATGCGCGCAAACGCAGTAGGAAGGGCGCTTTCAGCGCCTCGCGTTTGGCACAATAGGAACTGTGAACAGAAACAAAAAGAAAGGAAAATGTCATGATATTAGAAGAAATTGCCCAAAGAACAAGGGAGCGGATCGAAGCGGAAAAGAAGCAATGTCCGCCAGAAGAGCTCCGGAGGAGGGCAGAAGAAATGAAAAAGGAAGGTGCGCCATCGTTTGCAAGAGCACTTTTAAAAGAGGGAATCTCGTTTATCTGTGAAGTAAAAAAGGCGTCGCCGTCAAAGGGAGTCATCGCAGAGGATTTTCCGTATCGAAAAATCGCCATGGAGTACGAACAGGCAGGGGCATCTGCCATTTCCTGCCTGACTGAGCCCTTCTATTTTCAAGGGAAGGATGAATATTTAAAGGAAATTTCGGAGTCGGTCTCCATTCCCATACTTCGAAAGGATTTTACGATTGATTCCTATATGATTTATCAGGCGAAATGTCTTGGAGCTTCTGCCGTTCTTTTGATCTGCGCCATCTTGAGTGACGAAGAATTACTTGAGTATCGCCAAATTGCAGAAGGGCTGGGACTTGATGCCCTGGTGGAGACACATGATGAAGCGGAGGTGGAGCGGGCAATTCGTCAGGGTGCCCGGATCATTGGAGTAAATAACCGGAATTTGAAGGATTTTACAGTGGATGTAGAAAATAGTATCCGGCTTCGCTCCCTGGTTCCGAAGGAATGTCTTTTTGTTTCAGAAAGTGGAATCAAAAATGCGCAGGATATTGAAAGATTGCGAGGTAATGGAACGGACGCAGTATTGATTGGGGAGACGTTGATGCGCAGGAAAGACAAAAAACAGGCGTTACAGGAACTGGCAGGAGAAGTTAAATGAAACAGCAAATTAAGCTTTGCGGATTTTCAAGAGAAGAAGATATGGATGTTGTTAATGAGGTCTGTCCGGATTTAATCGGATTTGTATTTGCCAAAAGCAAACGCCAGATCGATTCTGTGCAGGCACTTCGTCTGAAACAAAAATTGAAAAAGGAAATTCAGGCGGTAGGAGTTTTTGTCAATGAAGAGGTGGCGAATATTGTATCCCTTCTGCAGAAGGGAATCATTGATATTGCACAGCTTCATGGGGAAGAATCTGCAGAGGAAATCAGAGAGATTAAAGAAAAGACCGGGAAAAAGGTAATTAAAGCGTATGCCATGAAGTCTGATGAAAAAGAAAAAATAGAGTTGTTTTCTCAGATGGAGGCGGCGATAAAGGCTGGAGCAGATGCCCTGCTTTTGGATGCATATTCCAAGGAGCGTCGAGGTGGAACAGGAAGGACGTTCTCCTGGGAACAGCTTTGCGGGGTATCATATCCATATTTTTTGGCCGGTGGATTGAACGAAGAACGTTTGGTACAGGCTGTAGATTTTTTTAAAACTCATCCGGAAATTCCATCTCCGATTGGGTTTGACTTAAGTAGTGGAATCGAAACTGACGGAAAAAAAGATGAGAAAAAAATACGAAGGATAATGAAAATATGGAGTATGTTATAGGAAATGCATTTATTTCATGCGTTTCCTATAAGTCAGAGATAAAATGATAATAATAGAAGGAGCCT